>NZ_JAUBPB010000101.1:0-17851 GCF_036700545.1 Microcoleus sp. SVA1B4 | reverse complement strand
AACAATTGATTGGTGTCCGTCACAGTAATCAAAGTTTGATTGTTGCTGGAAGTAATACTGAGTTGATTAAAACTCAATTCAGAATTCAACCCAATTAAATCCTCTCCCTTGCGGAAATCATTAATGATGTCGCTACCCAAACTTTGATTGAGGAAAAACACATCATTTCCCGAACCTCCCGTCAATGTATCGTCCCCAACATCCCCGGAAAGGAAATCGGCACCGCTGCCACCACTGAGAATATCATTACCTTTGCCTCCGTACAGGCTATCGTTACCGATGTCGCCACAGATCACATCGTTTTCATTGCCGCCCAACACCAAGTCGTTGCCCTCACCGCCATCGAGACTGTCGTTTTCTTTGCCGCCGTACAGGGTATCGTTACCGATGTCGCCAAAAATCAGGTCTGCACCTTCATTGCCAAAGGCAATATCGTTGTCGTTTCCGGCATTAATTGTGTCATTTCCTAAGTTGCCTAAAATGTAGTCGTCGCCATCTTCACCCAGCAAGATATCGTCATCTTTACCGCCGAAAATGCTGTCGTTGCCAAGGCCGCCGGCAACTGTATCATTGCCTAAATCTCCCCTCAACAAGTCCTCGCCCTCACCACCAACAACAGTGTCAGGATCTTTGCCAGCGTATATGGTATCGTTGCCAGCGCTGCCAGAGATGAAATCGCTGCCTTCATTGCCGAAGATTGAGTCGTTATCTGCACCGCCGTCAATGTTGTCATTGCCGCCCATGCCGTAGAGAGTATCGTTGCCGATAAGTCCGTTAATTGAATCGTTGATGACACCGCCCATGATGAAATCGGTAGTGTCGCCGCCGTTGATTGTTTGTTGGACGGGGTTGGGGGTGATGGTGGCAGAGTCGAGTTGCGGGGCGTTGAGGCTATCGAGTAGGCAATCATCTACGGCCGGTTCCGGTGTGGGCGTGGGAGTCGGTTCCGGTGTGGGCGTGGGAGTCGGTTCCGGTGTGGGCGTGGGAGTTGGTTCCGGTGTGGGCGTGGGAGTCGGTTCCGGTGTGGGCGTGGGAGTCGGTTCCGGTTCCGGTTCCGGTGTGGGCGTGGGAGTTGGTTCCGGTGTGGGAGTAGGAGTGGGTTCGGGTGTGGGCGTGGGAGTGGGAGTGGGAGTCGGAGTCGGAGTGGGAGTCGGAGTCTCAGTTGGAGTGGGCGTCGGAGTTGGAGTCGGCGTGACTGTAGGGTTCAATTCATAAGCGCCAATATCAACGATCGCACTTCCGTTATTATCACCATCAGCCGGGCGACTCACACCGCGCTGATCTGTCGCTGGCGCGCCTACACCAGTACCAGTATCAATTGCCGGACTTCCTGTTAGCAGCGGTCGCACGAAAGCGCCGTTAATATTTTCCAAAGGGCCGAGTAAGGGATCTGCGATCGTCACATTTGCCGTAACATTACTATCATTAGGATCTCCCACGGTCAGTTTAGCGGGAAATTGAATATTGTTTCCCCCATCGATTAGCTGCCGTCCAGTGTGCTGCCTCGTTTTAAAAGGATTACTTGCCGTATTCCTATCAAAAATCGAATTCTTGACAGTAATTGGCGATTTCACAGGGTCGTTAAAAGTAGCAATACCTCCCGAAAATTCAGCGGTATTTTGAGCAAAAGTCGAATTGACGATGTTAGTCGAAAAGGAATCTCTGTTAGCGACAAGCATTCCTCCGCCCTGCTTAGCAGCGCTGTTGCCGGAAAATGTACTGTTGACAATGCTGATATTTCCATTCTCTCCTGACAACAAACCGCCCCCATTATCTTCAGCTTGGTTATTAGCAAAAGTGGAATTTGTTACCGTAAGTTCGGTATTTCCGTGACGAATTGCGCCTCCCGAACCTCCAACTCCTGCTGGATCTTTAACAGCTTTATTGTTAATAAAAGTGCTATTTTCCAAGACCACTTTATCTTGCAAATAACCAAACAAAAAGGCTGCGCCTCCTTCTCTCGCTCCGATATTGCCATCAAAAAGGCTGTTGCGGATAGCAATAGTTCCGGCAACTGGGCCGGGGGTTGCATTCGGTCCCGAAGCATTAGCGCCATCGACGTAAACTGCCCCGCCAACGCCTTTATCTGTGCGGTTCCCTGTGAATTTAGAGTTTTCGATCGTCATGCTGCCCAACAGGTTATTAACAGCACCGCCGTAGCTGCCTTTGTTGTTGGTAAATTCGCTATCTCTGATAGTCAGAACACCGCCGCTTTTAGTGGCGATCGCGCCGCCACCACGTTCGGTAGCTTTAGCTAAAGAACCATCATTGTCGCTAAACTTGCTGTTAATTACAGTAGTTGTGCTGCGGAAACCCGTGTAAATGCCGCCACCAAAACCGGCAACATTATTATTGACTTGGCAATTTTCTAAAGTTAAAGTGCTGCTACCTCCTGTTTGAATGCCACCACCGGCGCTAGTTGTCTGATTATTGGGGTCAGTACCAGAAACTTTGCCGTTGGCAATAATCAGGTTTTTTAGAGTAACATTGGTCGAACCTTCTGTGAGAATGACCCGCGAAGCATTGTTGCCACTGATGGTTAAATTGGCTGCACCAACTGCATCAATTGTCAAGTTTTTGTTGATAACAAGTTGACCATTCGTTAGGGTAATTGTTTGGCCCGCAAGAGTGGAGGCAAATTGAATGGTATCGCCGGCTGCTGCGGAGGCGATCGCATCTCTCAATGAACCCGGCCCGCTATCATTATTGTTGGTAACGGTAATAGTTGCTAAAGCCCCTTGATAATCCGCCATTGCCTCTGGAGTCAAGGCTATCGGTGCTTCAATATCGCCCTTGGCAAACTCCAAATTCCAGTTACCACCGCGGCCAGTGCGATCGCTAGATGCCGCAATATCAGCCCCGGTTAACTCGCCCAGGCGATCGACAAAATCGCTTCCCGAACCCGCAGCAACATCGCAACCATAAATCACAATATCTGCTTGGTCGCTTAGCGCATTTCGCCACCCTTGCAACTGGCTTTCATATTGTGATAAATTATCCGCATTTAACGTTGCAGAACCTAGCTGCAAGCTGCCAGAATTGCCGTGAGAAAAAACGTGAACTTGGTCTACAGTTTCCCCCGCAGCCGAAATTGTTTGCAGTTTCGCAGTAATTTGCTCGACTCCGTTACCATTTTTATCTAAAATGATGATCTCTGCACCGGGAAGCACGCCACCGGCAAGAGTTTGATAGTCATCTAAGTCGGAATCAATGAAGACAATAGATTTAGAACCAGCATTGTGGAGAACAGATTGTGAATCCATGTTGGTGGCAAAAGTTGAACTCATTTGGCATACCCATGAGAATGTTTACTATTTGCTGGTAGATTCACCTTGAAAGCAGAAGGCTAGAGATGCAGAAGGCAGTAGGCAGAATTAAAACCTCGGTAATCCATCGGGGATATTAAACTTTAGGGAAAAACTTGAATCTTATCCCTAAGTGAAACCCAATACTTTTCTCCCTAATCAGCTTTTGCTGTGTAAAAATTGCGATTTTTTTTAGCAATTAAATGCAGAGGATGTAATGTAAATAGTCCGGCACGGGAACCTCGGTAGATTTGCTATGCACACCATTAGCCAGATACGTAGTGCATCAAACCATTGGGAAGCCTTGGTCAGGTAAAATTCAGAAAATATTTTATGTGGTTCTGAGTTCCTGAGAATTGCTCTAGCTAGTACCTGATACATTCACATTATATAAAACCAGGAAAATTCCCTAAAAATTTGATTAATTTAAGTTTTTTCCTATCTGTAAAAAAGTTCCCACAAATCTGAAAATTATTGGTTGAGAAAGCAGGCTTTATTCGGCCGCTACTTATGGCTAGCCAGCTCAGGATTGCAATAGACGGGTGTGTCTCATTATAGGTGTGGGCGATCGGCAATAAACAAGATTTATTACCGATCGCACTTGAAAAGAATCAGATCGATCGCTCCTCTTCGTTGGCGTAGCCCCCGTAGGGGCGCAGGGCTGTTTCATTCTCAAGAAAACGATGATTTTGACTCTTGTAGTGCTACCCCTACTCCCCGTGCCTACCCTCCCCATCCACGATTTGCTCATGTTTCAGAGATTGGGGCAGCCACGGGGGGCTGCCCCTACAAGAGAATGAAACAGCCCTGCGTAGGGGCGGGCTGCTGATGGCGCACCCTACCCCAGCCAGTTAGATTGTTACCTGAGTGAAATCGCTAGCGGTGAGAATACCGGGGGTAATATTGTTAAGCTTCGCCAACAATTGATTGGTGTCCGTCACAGTAATCAAAGTTTGATTGTTGCTGGAAGTAATACTGAGTTGATTAAAACTCAAACCAGAACTCAACCCAATTAAATCCTCTCCCTTGCGGAAATCAGTAATGATGTCGCTACCCAAACTTTGATTTAGGAAAAACACATCATTTCCCGAACCACCAGTCAATGTATCGTCCCCAACATCGCCGGAAAGGAAATCGTCCCCAGCACCGCCGCTGAGAATATCATTAGCTTTGCCGCCGTACAGGGTATCGTTACCGATGTCGCCGAACAGCACATCGTTTTCATTGCCGCCCAAAAGCAAGTCGTTGCCCTCACCGCCATCGAGACTGTCGTTTTCTTTGCCGCCGTAAAGCGTGTCATTTCCCAATAAGCCAAAAATCAGGTCTGCACCTTCATTGCCAAAGGCAATATCGTTGCCATTTCCAGCATTAATTGTGTCATTTCCCAAGTTGCCTAAAATGTAGTCGTCTCCATCTTCACCCAGCAAGATATCGTCATCTTTACCGCCGAAAATGCTGTCGTTGCCAAGGCCGCCGGCAACTGTATCATTGCCTAAATCTCCCCTCAACAAGTCGTCGCCCTCACCACCAACCACAGTGTCATTATCTTTGCCAGCGTAGATGGTATCGTTGCCAGCGTCGCCAGAGATGAAATCGCTGCCTCCATTGCCGAAGATTGAGTCGTTATCTGCACCGCCGTCAATGTTGTCATTGCCGCCCATACCGTAAAGAATATCGTTGCCGACAAGTCCGTTAATCGACTCGTTGATGCCACCGCCCATGATGAAATCGGCATCGTTACCGCCGTTGATAGTTTCTTGGACGGGGTTGGGGGTGATGGTGGCAGAGTCGAGTTGCGGGGCGTTGAGGCTATCGAGCAGGGAACCATCCGAGGCCGGAGTTGGTGTCGGTGCGGGAGTTGGTGTCGGCGGCGGAGTCGGCGCAGGTGTGGGAGTTGGTGCCGGTTCCGGTGTGGGAGTTGGTGCCGGTTCCGGTGTGGGAGTCGGAGTCGGTTCCGGTGTGGGTGTCGGAGTGGGTTCGGGTGTGGGAGTTGGAGTCGGCGCGGGCGTCGGAGTTGGCGTCGGTTCCGGTGTGGGTGTCGGAGTCTCAGTCGGAGTCGGCGCGGGCGTCGGAGTTGGCGCCGGAGTCGGTGCGGGAGTTGGAGTCGGTTCCGGCGTCGGAGTTGGCGCCGGAGTCGGTGTGGGAGTTGGAGTCGGTTCCGGCGTCGGAGTTGGAGTCGGTTCCGGCGTCGGAGTTGGCGCCGGAGTCGGTGTGGGAGTTGGAGTCGGTTCCGGTGTGGGAGTGGGTTCGGGTGTGGGCGTCGGAGTTGGCGCCGGAGTCGGTGTGGGCACTGGGACGACACTACCTCCCAATTCAAAAGAGCCGCTGTCCACGATCGCACCTGGAATGCTGTCGCCATCTTGAGGGCGAGTCAGGCCTCGCTGATCTGTAGCGGGTGCGCCGGTGGCAATCCCTTTATCAATTGCCGGACTTCCTGTCAGCAGGGGCCTGACTAAAGCGCCGTTGATGTTTTGCAAAGGGCCAAGTAAGGGGTCTGCGATCGTCACACTTGCCGTCGCATTGAAATCGCTTCCGTCATTGGGGTTTTTGGCCGGCCACTGAAAATTCCCTCCTTGATCGCTATATTGGGCGGTGACGTGTTGCTGAATGCCCCAAGGGTTTCCTCCGTTAGCCGCTGTATTGTTGGAAAGAATAGTGTTTTTGAGGGTGACATTATTGGCATTGGCGAAGATACCTCCACCAACCCAGCCTGCAGAATTATCGGCGATCGTCGTGTTGAGAATGGTTGTGGGTGCACCAAGAGTCATTGCACCGCCGAGTTTGTTGAAATCACCAGCAGCAAATGCCGTGGAGTTGCCAGAAAACGTACTGTTAGTAATCGTAGTAGGGGCATTTCGCATCCACAGGCCGCCACCTTGATTATTGGCTTTGTTGCCCGCAAAGGTGGTGTTGGTAATGGTCAATCCCTGGTTGGTGCTGTCGCTCAAAACCGTTACCGCACCACCGTTTCCAGCATTTCCACCGTTGGGTAGCGCCAGAATTTCGTTATTTTGGAAGGTGCTGTCTGCAATACTTACGCTATCTTGGGTGCCGGTAAACAGATAAGCTGCTCCGCCTTCGCCTCGCCCTTTGTTGTCTTGGAATACGCTTTTACTGATTTTAATTGTGCCGGAAGGCTCGTCAGTAGAACTGGCGCGGTCTGTGTAAATTGCCCCGCCGAAACCCCTTAAAAAAGAATTGCCGTTGGGATCGTTTGGGGCGAACTGGCCGGAGGTGGTATCGTTGCCGATGAATCGCGAGTTTTCAACTGTTAACTTGCCGTTTAGGCTGTTAATTGCCCCACCATTAATTCCTAAGTTGTTGGTGAAGTCGCTGTTAACAACGGTGAGGTTTTTATTACTTGCAAAAGCAATACCGCCAGCGCCACGTTCATCGTTGGTTGCAGTGGCTTTATTTCCGGTGAATTTACTGTCGGTAACGGTCAGGGTGTTGTTCCAGCCGCTGAAGATTGCACCGCCGCCTTTATCAGCCACGTTGTTGGTAAACTGAACGTTTTCTACGGTCATCGTTACTTCGTCTTGTGTACCGATCGCCCCACCATTATCCACCGTTTTACCGTTGATAATAGCGAGGTTTTTGACTGTAAAATTCGTAGCAGTCGCAACGTTGGCATTGACAAAAAAGGCGCGGGATGCGTTGTTGCCACTGATGGTTAAACCGGGTGCGGCGGCGCCGTCAATGGTGATGTTTTTGCCAACGGGAATATCGAGTTGACCGCTGGTGAGGGTAATGGTTTGGTTGGCTAAACCTGGAGCGAAGGTAATGATATCGCCGGCAACAGCGGTGGCGATCGCAGCCCTTAATGAACCCGGCCCGCTATCGCTATTGTTGGCTACTACGATCGTAGCTAAATCACCTTGGTAACTTGCCATAGCCTCTGGCCCCAAGGCTAAGGGAGATTCAATCTGACCCCTAGCAAATTCTAAATTCCAGTCGCCGTTGCTGCCAGTTATGTTGGTAGAGGCCGCAACGTCAGCTCCGGTTAATTGACTGAATCGATCGACGAAATTAACACCTGTACCGCCTGCTACATCGCAGCCGTACAGCATGATGTCTGCTTCTGGGGCTAGTGAAGTTTGCCACTTTTCCAACTGGCTTTTGTATTGCTCTATGTTATCTGAACCCAGAGCGGTATTGCCTAATTGTAGGCTGCCTGAACTGCCGTGAGAAATAATGTGAACCGAGTCTATCGCCCCCTTAGTAGAGGCGTATTTTTCCATCTCGGATGTGATTTGTTCGATGCCGTTTTTGGTGCGATCGAGTATTACTACCTGCTGTCCGGGCAGCACTCCTGCTGTAATTGACTCGTAATCTTTCACGCCGGCGTCAATGAAGACTAAGGAGCGCACTGGCCGTTCTTCAAAAGCAGATTGTGAGTTAACTTGAGCGAATGTAGAACTCATATTGGAGACTCCATTAAGGGCATTATTAGTAGATACACCCCGGAGTTATCTCATCAGGCTTATTTCATTATATCTTAACACCCAATTGATAGATGATGCCTTTTTTAAAATATTTTTGTTGATTTATTTTGCTCGGCATTTGCATTTTTACTTTTAACTAAAATGGAAATCTGAGCCTCTATCTATGGGAATAGATCGCAATATTAATCGGGAATATTGAAATAAATCTAGGTTCTATTATCCAATTTTTTTTGACCTTATTTTGCTAATAGTAGGCTGAGTTGAGGGATGCGGAAATAGTCGAGGTAATTCACCCCCGAATAACTCCTCTTATATTTAGTAGTTTTTATTTGAGTGTGAGATTTTACGTAGAGGCACAATGCACTAGAGTTTCCCTAGCTGTATTTCATCCAATGGAAAACTGAATTATGTAGATTTTGAACAATTCTATATGCTTTGACTTTGCTAGGTTTGCGGTACACCTAAATACTGATTCCCAGGACGTTTGGTCGCATTTACTAACAGTCAATCGATTTTAGATTTTAGATTTTAGATTTTAGATTAAAGAATTGAAGCATTGACACCACGGATAAATACGTTCGGCAAGTTTCATCGGATACAGGTTTTTTATTTCTGGACGGATCAATCCGGGGGCTTGTATCCTGGATGCTTGCGGTCAAAACGATCTAATATTAAGTGGAACCTATGGCTGGAAATCAATTGGCTTATGGGGTGCTACCGACACTGTGAGGACTGCCATCCTCACTGCAAACGTGATTCAAATTATTCAGCGGGAGTTGATATGATTGCTGATTTAGTCAGATCGAAATCGTTGATTGCGATCGCCCCTGCGTCCATAATTACAATTGCATTCGGGTTCAGTCGCCCTCGGTACGTTCCATACCCTGCATTAAATTACTCTCCTTAATTAGCAAACAGTCGATCGCGCCCACCGCCGTTGCTGAATGTATCACTATCTCGATCGGCATAACACGAACCAAGTCCGCTGTTTTGAGTCAGAGAATTATGCGATTTTGGCAATTGACTTTTGTATGGTTCGAGGTAATCTGAACTGAGGATAACAAAGCCTAATTGCAGTTGGTTCGAGCGACCGTCATAAGTCGAGCCAACTTTGTCAATCTCTCTAAGGATAGAGGCAGATTTTTGAAGTTTCCAGGTAAATTTCTCGATGCAGTCAGATTCCCCAGCCAATATTCTGGAAACAAAATATCCACCTTCATTGATGCTGGACTCCTTGACTACAAAGCTTTTGGATGGGGGATTTGCGTATTCCGAGGCGGGAGTCGTTTCCCTTAAAGAAGTCAACATATTCCGTCCTCCAAAAGTGTGTTTAGCGGTAGATACAGCCTTGGAGTCAGAGCTTCTGAAACTGCCAGCGACCTTATTTATTTCGCTCATTCTTATTTCACCTATCTATCAGTTTGCCCTATTTCTGCCACACTGCCATCCGCGATCGCACGGAATTTATATTCTGCGTGTTTTCCCTTACTTCCGGCAAACGCGAAATTACCGATCGATCCGATATCCTATCCGTGATACCACTTTCACAAAAGAATCCAACTGTAATATCATCTCCGAGCGATTAACCATAATATCCTGGTCGGGGCGGGTTTTTGAGATTGTCAATTATTGGCAGGTATTGTTCGTGAACCCGCCCCTACAACAATCGCGGTCGCACGACCGGACATGATATAAGCCCGTGCTTCAAACCTCGATAGTCTTCAGTCATTCCCATGTAAAATCTAAAATCTAAAAGGGTATGACACTTAGTAGATTGGCCTCGCAACTGCACCCCTCAAGATTCTGTGGAAGATGGCGGTTTTTTCCCTGCATTGCGAATATTAATAATCTTGTTGAGCGCCTCAAACCAAAAAGCAGCCCCCATAGAAATAGCTACGCCGCTCAATATCCACCCAAACAATCTTGCCATCAAAGCCGACCACAATAAATTCCCCTGCTTATCTCGTTCTAAGCTGTTCTGTTCGCTCCATCCAAAAGGCAGAGCTACCTCATCCAAAGCTATATCTACATCCTTTTGAACTTTTCTCAGACTTGGTAAATTATCTAATTTAGTCTTAGCATTATTTACCACCAACTGCTCAGCGTACAAATTAACAGTCGATCGCAACATCGAATCCTTCGACAACCGATTAATAATATG
Organism: Microcoleus sp. SVA1B4; assembly: GCF_036700545.1. Taxonomy (NCBI): domain Bacteria; kingdom Bacillati; phylum Cyanobacteriota; class Cyanophyceae; order Oscillatoriales; family Microcoleaceae; genus Microcoleus; species Microcoleus sp. SVA1B4. The sequence continues at coordinate 7,940 of NZ_JAUBPB010000101.1, read as the reverse complement.
AATGGTATCAGCATTAGCAGCAACCGCGATCGCAGTTCCGAGCAAAATCGCAACCCCTCTAGCATTCCGCTTGTAAACACCAGAAGCACGCTCCATCGATTGGTCAAACCAAATTTCAATTTCTTTCTGAAACCGCTGCAACTGCTCTTGAGTATCTCCGCCACCTTTTTCAGCGCGCTGCGCTAAAATATAAAGGCTGCGTTTCAAAGATTCTGGCATACTGTCCAATGTTTCTTGAATTTGTTGATAAATCGGACTCTCCTCTTTAATCTCCATAATTTCTGCTACCGAATCTTGACTTTTTTTAACAGTATTTAACAGATTGCTGAAACTCGGTTGCAGTTGCCCTAGCAGCGCCACCCGCTCAACTTTACTGTCAAAACGAGCCTTGACAAATGCCATCTGCCTCTGAAAATCTCTACCTGCTAGCTCGGTTTCTGGTAGATAAACCTGAGAATCATTAATATAAAATCCTAGCTTTTCCGACATTCGATCTAAGCTATTGTTCAAACTTGCTAAATTGTTTTGATAATCTTCCACAATTCGATTGAACTCCGCAGTCAGCCACCTAAATTCTTGCTTAATAATCGGTTTAGTAGCATCCGGTAAACTCAGATTTTCTCCAATTTGTTGAATTTGTGCTAATTGTAAATTTTTAAATCTTTCCAATCGGGTTTTAGAGATAGAGCTGAGCAAACTAGAAACCTTTAAAGTCTCCAAAAGGCTAGCAGAAAAACACTCGGCTGGAATATAAGAAGGCCCACTGGATTTATTGCCGAAAACATTTTTAGTACCCGTAACTCCGTGGTAAAAATCCCCCATGCGGTGCGTAACAGAGCGGAATCCCTCTGATACAAGCCCTTTCGCTCCCTGATTCAAATCCTTGATAATCGGATTGGCGTAAATCGAATGAGCTAACTGTCCGACTCGCTTAAGTTGCAGGGGATCTTTCGCGGCTTCGCTGCCTCCAGAAATTAGCACTTCGATCGACTTCTTTAAATGTTGGGCCCGCCACTGCCAAACAGTAGCAATCAGTTCCTGAATTTCCGAAGCTAGCAAGCTTAAAGTCAGGTAGATAAAGACTAAGCCAATGATAATATCTATAATTACAGGCAAATTCATAAAAAAACTCGGTAAGTGGGAAACGAGCGCGACTTCAGTCCTGAGAGGGAAGCGACTCGGCGATTTCAATCGCCTTGAATCTTTCCCCTTTCGGGTTGGAGGGGTATGGTTGCCCCTCCGATGAGGTATGGTTGCCTCAGTCTCCCTTGCGGGGTAATGTTCGCCTCGACCTGGTTATAAAGGCTTGTTAGACCTGCGACACTGTTTCAGTGACTTTAAAACTGTTTAATCGCAGGTGACAGAGCGGAAAACTGGCGTCGCATTCGCCGGTGTCGTGACCTAAATAACGTCTCCTCTTGCGAGGGGTCTGGTCAGCATAGCTTGCTCGATTTCTCTTACAAGCGAGCGTGGCTTTAGCCCGCTCGTTACTGACGGTATTTTCCTAGTCGCAAATAACTGCTGTCTAAGTTTACCTTCAGTTTGGGACGCTCAAAACTCTCTTAACTTATGTCAGAAATCTTTCCATTCCTAAGCCGCAAACCGAAAAATCGCTGGAATGACAGCTTTACAGATAAAGTGTGGATGCTGGCTTTTCTGTTGGCTGCAGTGCTGATTTTCGGGCTGAATCTGGGCGGCGTGGCTTTGCGGGATTGGGATGAAGGCATTGCAGCGCAGGTAAGTCGCGAAATTTGGCGCGGCAACTTAAATTGGCTGTATCCGACGATCGACTCTATGCCTTATTTCAACAAACCGCCGCTGGTACACTGGCTAATTGGGCTCTGTTTTGCCGTCGGCGGTGTCAGCGAATTGACGGCGAGGTTGGTACCGGCGATGCTGACGGCGGCTTCAGTGCCCTTGCTTTACGCCATTGGCAGGGAGTTGTTTCCTAGACGCTCGATCGCCATTTTTTCTGCCCTCGTGTATCTGACGCTGTTACCGGTGGTGCGGCATGGACGTTTGGCGATGTTGGATGGGGCGGTTTTGTGTTTTTTGCTGGGGGCGATGTGGTGTTTGCTACGATCGCGCCGCGACTTGCGCTACGCTTTGGGCGCGGGGATTGGGTTCGGACTCATTTGCCTCACTAAGGGCGTCATGTTGGGGCTGCTGCTGGGTGCTGTTGGCTGTATTTTTTTGGTTTGGGATACCCCGCGACTCCTCACTTCTGGGTATCTTTGGGGCGGATTGGCGATCGGAACATTGCCAGTAGCTGCTTGGTATTTTGCCCAATGGCTGCACTACGGCCAATATTTCATCCACACTAATTTAATTAACGAATCTTTCCGGCGCATTTCGGAACCTGTAAGCAGTCACAGAGGCCCGCCTTGGTATTATCTTTTAGAAATTTTAAAATTAGCTTGGCCGTGGCAGTTATTTTGGCTACAAGGGCTGCGCCTGAGTTGGGAAAATCGCAATTTTGCCGGGCCAAAATTAGTATTGGTTTGGACAGGAGTATATCTGCTGGCTATTTCTGTGATGACTACTAAATTGCCGTGGTATGTTTTGCCAATTTATCCAGCTTTTGCTCTTGCTGTTGGCAGTTATCTCGCTGAAGTTTGGGAGCAACTGTGGCTGCCGCCAGAACCCGTCAAAGAGGAAGCAGAAGAACGTTTTGATGCTATTTCTTTGCTGCCTCATCCCGCGATTTTGGCAGTGCTGGCTATAGTTGCTGTCGTCGGTTGCGTGTACTTCAGTGGCTGGGTATGGATCGGGGGACAAATTGCGCCTCCAGAGCGAGATTTGCAGTTAATGCTGATGTTTGTAGCTTTGACAATGACAATGGCGGCCGTGTTGCTGCACCGCAAAGACCGACAGTTTATATTAGTTTTAATTTGGGGAACTTACCTGACGCTGTTGGTATTGGTGGCTTCAGATAACTGGGTTTGGGAATTGGCGGAGGATTATCCGGTTAAGCCGATCGCCGAAATTGTCCGCACAGGAACTCCGGCCGATCAACAAGTGTTTACTTCTCACCGCTTGGGCCGTCCATCGCTGAATTTTTACAGTCAACGCCAAGTTATTGTCGCCGACGCGCCGACGCTGAAACAGAAATGGCAAACTCTTCCTCAACCTTATTTTCTGTTAGAAAAACCTGTTTTAAAACATTTAGGTTTGCAGAATGCTAAGATTGTCAAAACAGCGGACGATTGGGTTGTGGTAACTCGAAAGTAAGTTAGGGACATCCAATCAGCGTCTGTATGGGACGGTGGTGCATGGCCCAGCTCCTCTACCGCTCAAGATTGTCCAGGTTTCAGTGATCGATAACAGCATTTTGATCTCAGCTTGGACGGAAACTGATCCTCGTACTAGAAAGAAACCCTGGTGGGTCTAAGGATGAAGTGATATGGAACCGATTCGTATTTTTTACTTTTCCGATGTTCTCTGCGTTTGGGCTTATATTGCTCAGATTCGTTTGGATGAGTTGAAAACAACCTTTGAAGACAAGATTGCGATCGCAAAGCACTTTGTCCCCGTCTTTGGTGTTGCTCGTGAAAAACTGGAGAACCGATGGCGAGATCGCGGTGGTTTGCAAGGATACAGCAATCATGTCCAGGAGGTTGCGAAAAAGTTCGATCACATCAGCGTTCATCCTGATATTTGGACTAAGGCAACACCATTTTCATCGACATCCTGTCATTTGTTTCTCCATGCGATTCAACTACTAGAAACGAAAGATTTAGTAGAGCGAAATCAACAGGTATTTGAAAAAGCAACCTGGGCATTTCGGGAGGCGTTTTTTACCCAACTCGCAGATGTTTCTGACCGCAAGGTACAATTTGGAATTGCGGAGGAGTTAAGACTGCCGATCGCTGCTATCGAAGCTCAGATCGATAGTGGTGAGGCTTATGCCAAGCTATCCCAGGATTTTGAATTAGTCAAAGAGCATACGGTTACAGTCAGCCCCACCCTGATTTTTAATGAAGGACGGCAGAGACTCAACGGTAATGTGGGCTACCGGGTGATCGAAGCTAATATTCGGGAGTTACTGCACAATCCTCCGGGAGAACAATCATGGTGTTAGGAATCTTGCATTAATTGAAAGATGCGATCGCAATCAAAATGCACCCATGAAAAGTGAACGACTAAGGATTTATATAGCAGGCAAAACAATGAGATCGAAGCTATACGGTTTGGTTGTGTGTTTAACAGCTTTGAGCCTATTCACAGGCTGCTCTCTCAATTTGGGTGGGCTTAGAGGCTCTGGAATAGTTAAGACCGAATCTAGAGAAGTAGGTCGATTCTCATCCATTTCTAGTAAATCCGTAGGTAAAGTCACGATACAGCAGACAGGAAAAGAGTCCCTAACGATCACCGCTGACGACAACATTCTGCCGTTGCTAGAAAGTCGTGTAACTGACAATGTTCTGTATCTCACTATCACGAAAGATACCAATATGAATCCCACCAAGCCCATTGAATTCGTTGTGGAGGTAAAGAGCCTAGAGAGCTTGAATATAGATGGTGTCGGTAGTGTTGAGGTAAAGGATATCCAAGGTAAACAGTTGTCGATTTCCCTTCATGGGGTGGGTAGCATGACAATCGCCGGAAGTGTCGATGTGCTGGAACTCAATTTTTCCGGGGTTGGAAGTTTCCAAGGTGAGAATTTCAAGACTAAACAGGCTACGGTTCGCAATAGCGGCGTGGGCAGTGCTGTGGTTAATGTCAGTCAGCAGTTAGATGCGACTGTATCCGGCGTGGGTTCAATAGAGTATATTGGCTCTCCTCAAGTTCGCGAATCTGGGCGGGGCGTGGGGTCAGTTAAGAAACGGTAGCGATCGCTTGGATTCAGTAGAGAGAGAATTGAATTAGAGAATAAAAAAAAGGAGTTATGCCATGAATACGATCAAGATTGAAATTTTGGGTTCAGGCTGCAAAAAATGCCAACAGCTAGAGGCAAATGCCAAACAAGCTGTAACTAATCTCAATTTAAATGCTGAAATTCTGCACATTACCGACCCCATCGAAATCGCTAAACGAGGTGTGATGTCTACTCCCGCCATGACAATCAATGGCAAAGTCGTCAGCAAAGGTCAAGTGCTCAGTCCAGAACAAATTCAGCCCTTATTGCAGCGTTAAAGAGGCAAAGTTATGTTCGATCCATTTTATCCTTTTGATTGGTTGGCAACCCAGATTGTCACCCAAATCTTCGGCTTGTCGATTTCATCGCATTTAGGATCGAGTCTGCATTTCTTTCTTTACGATGTGCCAAAAGTCTTAACATTACTAATTGTAATTAGCTTCATTGTTGGGACATTTCAAAGCTTTTTAGAACCAGAGCGTGTTCGCTCTTTGCTAGAAGGAAAGCGCACTTTTGCGGGAAATATCTTGGCGGCAATGGTAGGAATCGTCACACCATTCTGTTCTTGCTCTGCGGTTCCTTTGTTCATCGGATTCTTAGAAGCAGGTGTGCCTTTAGGTGTGACCTTTTCTTATCTGATGGCAGCGCCAATGGTAAATGAAGTTGCTGTTATCCTGCTGTGGGGATTGTTTGGACTAAAGGTGACACTGATCTATATCGGTTTTGGTGTGGGTTTGGCGATCGCCTCTGGATATATCATCGGATTACTAAAATTAGAAAAATGGGTGGAACCCTTTGTTTGGGAACTGCAAAAATCTCATCAAGAAATACCTCTAGGTGATGAGGACAATCTAGAACCAGTGATGCTAACTTGGGGGCAAAGATTTGAGCAAGGATGGTTCCAATCGAGCGAAATTGTGCGATCGGTGTGGCTCTATGTCGTGGGTGGTATTGCGATCGGGGCGGGGATTCATGGTTATGTGCCAACAGATTTTATCACTCAATATGCAGGTGCAAATAATCCTTTTGCAGTGCCGATCGCGGTAATTTTGGGCGTGCCACTCTATGCAAACATTGCGGGTGTAATGCCGATTACCGAAGCTTTAGTCAATAAAGGAATGCCAATGGGTACAGTTTTGGCCTTCACAATGGCTGTGACAGCATTATCGCTTCCTGAAATGGTGATTCTCAAAAAAGTTTTGAAACCTCAACTCTTAGCCGTGTTTATTGGGTTAATGACTGTTGGAATTATTAGTATCGGCTATATATTTAATGCCCTAATCAATTGATTGACATGGTGCTGAAATATCTGGCTGACAGAGTGAACCCTTAACAATCCATTTCAGGAGAAATCTATGAGCTTTAAGAAACCAATTCAGACTATATTACTGGGATTTGCACTATGTTTTTTCCTCTTGGTTGGTATTGGGCAAAACCCGATCCTCGCAGCAAATCTCATAGAAACTGAACCAATCTTTCAAGAAAAAATGCAAACAATGTCTGAAAAAACCGTGAATCTGGAATCGGGAGTCGATCGCTTCCTCACGTCGATTCCAGCAGGCTATTACACGATCGCCAATGTCGAAGGGTTAAAAAACCTATTAAAGAACCCTCAAACCCTGTTGGTGGATGTGCGAGAACCCTCTGAGTATCGATCGGGACATATCGCTAATGCGATCGATATTCCACTCCGAACACTAGCGCACAATCTGGATCGAATTCCGCGCGATCGCCCCGTAGTTTTGTACTGTTCAACGGGCTATCGATCGGCAATGGGAGTAATGACATTGCACCTATTGGGCTATGAAAATGTCCAGGGATTTCCGCCAAGTTTTGCAGGCTGGAAAAACGCAGGAGAGGCGATCGCCTCTAGCTAATGCACCAAAACAATTAGGGTAATTGCTCAACCCCCCCTACGGACAAAAATAAAATCTCTGAAACCCTTTGTAGGCGAGTATTGCAAAGTTTGAACACAATTATTTCATTTTTCCGTTTTGAGCGCTGAAACCCTCATTCTCTCGTTGATTTTATTGAAGAAGAAGCTTTTTGCTTAAAATTCACAATCTGAAACTGTCTCTAGGAGGCAGTTTCAGGGGAGGGGGGTAGTTGAGCAATTACCAATTAGGATGAAAATCCAAAAATTTTGACTCTGGAATTGCAAGACATTTTAACTTTTTGAGGACTTTTGTGATGAACTTTATCTACTTTAACTACCCTAAAATTCGCCCGATGCGCTGGCTGCTGGCTGCTTGGATCTGCGTTTTACTGATTGTCTGTATTCCCTTACCTGCTTTTGCTGCTGTGACGGAAATCGAAGAATATCCAGGGCAGATGCTGTATCAATCCCGGCAAAAACTGCAAGATCAGAACGGAAATTCTTGGCAGGCGATCGCCTTCAAACGCATCCATCCTGAAGGTAGTTCTACTGTCTCTCTGCGCGTCGTGGGCTTTCCTGGTGCGGTGGAATTCGATCGCACTCAACCGCTGATTCTGACAACATCTATGGGCGAAACTCTAACCGCCAAGGATATTTCTAGCGAAATTTCTAAGGGCACACCAACCCCAGCGAATGTCGCAGAATATGACATTAAGTCTGTCCTACCGCAGTTGCAGGCTGAAATTCCCCTTCACCTAACTTTACCAGTGGTAACTGGTTCAGCGATCGAGTTACAAATCCCATCGACGGCGATTCAAGAGTGGCAAACAATTTCTGCTCATTGACTAACTCCAAAAAATCAAACCGATGAATCCCCAACTCTCCACATTTTGGAGCTTACCCACAGATCGAGTGCTTCAACAGACGCACTCGATCTGTGGATTTAACCCGTCAAGATGCGAAACAACGCTTGATCGAGTACGGCGCGAATAGCCTCAAACAAACACACAAATCGAGCGCATTAATGCTGTTGATTAATGGACTAAGCTGTTGTGCCTTTAAATAGGGTATAATAAAAAATTAGTTTAGTCAATTTATACAAAAATGCCAGCTAAAAACCATCTCAATCTTCAACAAATAGAGAAACTACAAAAAGCCTTAAGAGAGGAAGAAAAGGCAAATATTAGAGAAAGAATTCTAATTTTA
>NZ_JAUBPB010000100.1:16241-19262 GCF_036700545.1 Microcoleus sp. SVA1B4 | reverse complement strand
GCCCGTCCTTTTTGGACGGGCGGGACGCCCATCCCACTTTCAAGAGTGGAAGTTATTTAATTCTCATTCCTTAGTTAGTACCAACTTAAAAGCTGTACAAAATGTGCAGTAAGACGATCGAATAAAAAAAGCCCAAATCCACAGGGCAAAATCGATTCAGTGAAGTAAAGCTATGTCCGAAAGTTCCTTTGATAAAACTAAAAACTGCCCAAAATATACCGAATGTCAAATTGCCATCTTGGTTTGATTTCCCCATCTTGGGGGCGATCGCTAAACCCACCTTTTGGTTAATCTTAGCATTGCTCCCAGTCTGGGCGAGTTGGCAGATTTGGCAACTGTTACGTTTTTACAAAAAATTAAGGATTAAGTAGGTAATAGCAAAAAACACTAAGCTGTTGCGGCCTTTAAATTGTATGTCCAAAAAAATCCAAGTCTTGTGGGGAGTACGGGTTGGGCGTCCAGCCCGCCCTGAATATACAATTTAAATGTGCAACAGCTTAATATCCAATCGATAATTTTCGGGGCGAATTTTTACCAACAAGAATTGCCCAAAAACTACGCTCTCAAAAACTCCATCCCAATGGCAAATCGCCATCTATTTTTTTCAAAATATAGCAATCCTCGCATCAGTTGTAAAAATATGTAGGGGTAGTGCTAAGAGTGACTACCCCAGCCTGCATCGGGGCAACCGGGCGTTGGTTTTTCCCTACAAGAATTACACAAATCATTTAGGATTGCTATACAAGAGTTCAAGGTCGTACTCGAATAACGCGCGTAGCATCTAAGAGTACGACCTTGAAATGGTTCTATCAGACCCAAGTAGCAGATGGGTTGAAGGACACGAAACTCGGACCTACCCCAGCAATTAGATTCGGGTCAGTGCCACCCACAATGGGCTCTGTAGGTGAAGGCCACAACCAGTTCTGGGTGCCAGCGACTGTCATAGTAGGATTAGCGATCGCCGCCCCGTCGAAAGAGTTGGTGATGAAATTGCTCATATCCACTGTTCCCGGCCCTGAACCACCAAGCAAGCTGGAATCCTGTAGCCCGCTATCACCGATCGCACTAGCGGAACGAAAGCCAGTAAGTAGGTCGGGGGTCATGCTCGATGAAGTTAAGTTAGTCATCACAGCAGGTGCAACATCATTGTCTACGATGTTCAAAATGGCGGTGCTTTGCGTTCCAATCGTGGCATTGCCTGTAGCAATAGCCAAACTTAAGTTGACTGTTTCGTTAGACTCTGGCAAACTATTCTCCTGGATTGGAATAGTGATGGTTTTGGCCGTGCTGTCCCCAGAGGCAAAATTAACAGCAATGGGACTAATATTGATGTAGTCATCAGGGGCAACAGCAGTACCATCGCTCAAGTTCACCGTGGCTGAGACGGCGCCAGTAGCACTGCCAATGCGTGTAACTGTCACGGCTGCATTCCGCGTGCCTTCGTTGACGCTAAAGAAGGCAGCACTAAATTGCAGCGTGCTGTCATCGTCCGCGATGTTCAAAATGGCGTTGCTTTGCGTTCCAATCGTGGCATTGCCTGTAGGGTTGATCAAACTTAAGTTGACTCTTTCGGTACCCTCCACCAAAGTATCGTTGACGATCGGAATATCGACAATTTTGGGTGCAGCATCCCCATCAGCAAAATTGACAAGGATGGGAGCATTGTCGTAGTCATCAGCAACAGCAGTAAGATTACTGAGGTTTACCGTGGCTGAGACTGCACCAGTCGTACTGCCAGTGCGTGTAACTGTTACTGCTGAAACAATCCTTCCGTTTTCATTAACCCTGAAAGTAGGAGCACTAAATTGCAGGCTGCTGTCATTGTCCACTATGTCCAAGTTAGCGGTGCTTTGCGTTCCAATCGTGGCATTGCCTGTAGGGTTGGTCAAACTTAAGTTGAGTGTTTCGATACCCTCCACCAAAGTATCGTTGGCGATCGGAATGGTGACAATTTTGGGTGCGGTGTCCCCAGCGGCAAAATTGACAGTCAGGGGAGTAATGGTGTAATCCCCAGGGGCAACAGCAGTACCATCGGTCAAGTTCACAGTGGCTGAGACGGCGCCAATAGCACTGCCAATGCGAGTGACAGTCACGGCTGCAATCGGCGTGCCATCTTCGTTGAGACTAAAGGTAGGGGAACTAAATTGCAGGCTGCTGTCATTATCTGCGATGTTCAAAATGGCAGTACCTTGCGTTCCAATCGAGGCATTGCCTGTAGGGTTGGTCAAACTTAAGTTGACTCTTTCGGTACCCTCCACCAAAGTATCGTTGACGATCGGAATATCGACAATTTTGGATGCAGCATCCCCAGCGGCAAAATTCACCACAATCGCCTGATTGTCGTAATCACCAGGGGCAACAGCAGTACCATCGCTCAATTCCACCGTGGCTGAGACTGCACCAGTGGTACTGCCAGTGCGTGTAACTGTTACTGCTGAAACAATCCTTCCGTTTTCATTAACCCTGAAAGTAGGAGCACTAAATTGCAGGGTGCTGTCATTGTCCACTATGTCCAAGGTAGCGGTGCTTTGGGTTCCAATCGTGGCACCATTCGGGTTGGTCAAAGTTAAGTTGAGTGTTTCGGTATCCTCTACCAAAGTATCGTTGACGATCGGAATGGTGATGGTTTGGGGTGCAGCATCCCCAGCGGCAAAATTGACAGTCAGGGGAGTATTGGTGTAATCATCAGGGGCGATAGCAGTACCATCGCTCAATTCCACCGTGGCACTGGCGGCACCAGTGGTACTGCCAGTACGTGTAACTGTTACTGCTGCAACTGTTGTTCCATCTTCGTTGACGCTGAAAGTAGGAGCACTAAATTCCAGGCTGCTGTCATCGTCTGCGATGTCCAAGGTAGCGGTGCTTTGCGTTCCAATCGTTGCACCATTCGGGTTGGTCAAAGTTAAGTTGAGTGTTTCGGTATCCTCTACCAAAGTATCGTTGACGATCGGAATGGTGATGGTTTGGGGTGCAGCATCCCCAGCGGCAAAATTGACAGTCAGGGGAGTATTGGTGTAATCA
>NZ_JAUBPB010000100.1:0-16141 GCF_036700545.1 Microcoleus sp. SVA1B4 | reverse complement strand
CAGTACGTGTAACTGTTACTGCTGCAACTGTTGTTCCATCTTCGTTGACGCTGAAAGTAGGAGCACTAAATTCCAGGGTAATCGGATCTTCAGTTCCTTGATATTCAATGTTCCGCACCAGGTAGTCGGAACCATCGTCTTTAAAGGGGGTAGCGACGTAGGCAGCGGTGGGGCTATCGTAGGCTTTGGTGGAGAACCGCAGTTCGTCAAAAGTAGCGCCGCCCAGAGGGTTTGCATCTATCTTGAATTGGAAACTGCCATCGGTGCGATCGCCAATGAAAGTAACCCCATCTGGAGACACAGCGATCGGTTTTGCAGCGATCGGAGCGTTGAGGCGAGTGAAAGTAAAATTGCTAATCGATACCGGAGCCCCATTATTAAAGAGTTGTAGGAAACCAACTTCATTACCTTGATCGCCCAAACCAGGACTTGTTTTGGGACTCAATGAACTTAGATCGATCGTGGCGCTAGTAATGTCTTGGTTATCTGCCCATTTCACCTTCAGCGCCTGAGATTGATCGGTGTTGGGGTTATGGTTGATTTCTGCCCGAATTTTCTTGGCGTCAGTGAACCAACCACTATAAGAGGCTGGGACACCAATACCACCAGTAGTGCCGTAGCTCAACCAGCTTTTAGGGTTTTCGTTACTTGCTAAAGTGAGGTTGCTGATGACATTCGGATTAAGGTAGTCAGTTTCCACGCCATCAAAAGCTATCCCAGACAGTTGGATGCCTTGATTCTGGGCGGCAGTAGGCCATTTTGCGATCAGCTCATTGAGAGCGCTGTAATTATTGGTTTGACCCAAAGAACCAGTGATTGAAGTAGCCATAGCTTCTGTGTTAATGATGAGTAATTAAGGATTAGAAGTGACTGAAAACCAGATGTTGGGCTTTCTTTATCGTTATCGGTCACTGCAAGAAAAATTTCGTCATAAGTAGGTGCAGGTAAATCCAATAAAAATGCTTACCCTGCCCAAATGCTTTCCCAATAAGCATTTCAAGGCTTGATTCCCCCTGATTAGATGTTAATTGTAATTACTTCCCTACTTAATATAGATGCTTATTCTGGCGCTGCTGAATCAAAGCTTGTAGGGGTAATTCTAAGTGCTTAGCCCGTCAGCGGTGTGGCAACCACGGGGGTATTTGCCCTACAAATTGCATACCCTATTCAGCAACGCCGGTTCACAATATCTTTACAATCTAGATATCGTGGGTTGACTTTCCCCTCTCTCTATCATGGCTTAGAACCCCTGTCTCTGTAAGTCGGAAAAGTCGGATCCTAAAGTCGGAAAAGTCGGATCTTTGCCATGAGTACATAATTTAGGATGTTGCTGAATACAGGTATGAATTCAAGATTGCCAAATGACTATAAGGCCGCTTGAGGGTGAGTTGTGTAACATCAAGCGAAAAAGCGAAAAGTTGATTTATACCTGTATTCAGGAACGCGATTATTCCTTACTTTCATCATCAATAAGTTTTATCCGGAAAAATTGCGATCTTTTTTTCTGCCCCATAAAAAGCGGGTTTTCCATATCTGTAGAGGAGAGCTTAAATCCCACATTCGCCGCCCCCCAAGAGGCAGCTTTCACTGCTTCAGCGGACAAAAGTGAATCAGCAGAGACAATTATTAGTGAAAATACTTAGAATTTTAGGCGTTGCTGATTTACAGTATGAAACGCTAAATATGCCCGTCATAGAAACCAGTATCCACAAAGCTTTTGGATTTTAAAGTGATTTTTTTCATACCCTGATTAAGCAACGCCAAGATGTCAAATGAGTTCTATACTACTGTCAGAGTGACAAAACAGAGTTAATCTGACTAAAGCACGAATTATGCACTTACCCTCTGATTTTTCAGCGGCAACTCTACAATAAACTCAGTTCCTTCGCCAACCTGACTGACGCAACGGATCTTGCCACCGTGAGCTTGGACAATTACCTGATAGCACACGGAAAGTCCCAAACCAGTGCCTTTACCCACAGGTTTAGTAGTAAAAAATGGGTCAAAAATCTTGTCTTGAATTTCTGCAGGAATTCCACTTCCCGTGTCGCGGACAGAGATTGTTACCCAGTCCGGCTCGCTTTGCCAACTGCGGATAGTTAATTCCCCCGGTTTGCTCGTTGACTGAAGCGCGTCTAAGGCATTGTCAATCAAATTATAAAATACTTGGTTAATTTGACTCGCATGACATTGGACTGGCGGCAAACTGCCGTATTGCTTGTCTATTTTGATATGAGTTTTTACCTTATTTTGCAGCATTAAGAAACTGCTTTCTAAACCTTCATTCAAATCTACTGGTTTTAATTCAGCGTGGTCTAAACGAGAAAAATTTCGCAGCGTCATGACGATCGAGCGAATCCTCCCGCTGCCTTCCCGCATTGAATTGATCAGTTTCCCAAAGTCTTCTCGAATGTAATCGAGTTCTAGTTCTTCATTGATTCTGACAATTGCCTCTGTCGCTTCCGGGTAGGCATTTCTGACCTGTTCTAGAGCTTCGTTCAAGGCTTTAAAATATTCTTGAGCGTGAAACAAGTTAGCGTGGATGAAATTGTTGGCGTTGTTAATTTCATGAGCAATTCCCGCTACCATTTGCCCCAAACCTGACATTTTTTCGCTTTGAATCAATTGCTGCTGTGTCGATCGCAATTCTTCTAACGCAGCTTGCAACTGCTGGGTTTGAGCTTGAGATTTTACCGCAGCATCTTGGACTTGGCTGTAAAGTTCTGCTTGCTGAATGGCGATCGCCATTTGGTTGGCTATCTGAGAGAGCAACTCCATTTCTTGCCACTGCCAATTGCGGGTATCTCGGCACTCGTGAGCAATCAGCAAACCCCACAGCCTACCGGGAAATTTAGGATTATAGTTTCCGGCTGTGTCGGAGGTATTTTCTTCAGTTCTTGCTGTAACAATTGGCACTATCAGATTAGCTTTTACCTGCAAACTATCTAAGAAATCTACATGACAAGGCTCTAAACCAGCATTAAAAATATCATTAATTGCTTTGACTCGCCCTTGCTGGTAAAGATCGGCGTAATCTCCACGGAAACACTTATCAGCCCCCATATCTCCTAAAATTGAAGGCCAAGGAACAGTCATATTTTCAACAACAACTTTTCCTTGCCAGTTGTCTTGAAACTGATAGATAATTACTCGATCGCACTGCAACATTTGGCGGACTTCCCTCACCGCTGTTTCCAGGATAGTTCCCAGATCGAGGGTACTGCGAATTTGATTGCCGATCAGCCGTAGCAGCGATTCTCGTTCGGCTTGACGCCTGGTTTTGCTATATAGTTTGGCTTGATTAATCGCGATCGCCAATTGCGATCCTACCCCTTCTAAAAGCTGCCTTTCCCAATCAGTCCATTCCCGTTCGCGATCGCACTGATGCAAGCCAATTATGCCATTCACTTCACCTTGATAGCGAGTAGCTACTGCCAGCATTGACTTAATCTCCAAAGCTTCGACAATTTTTCGGGTTTGTGGGTTCAATCCCGGAAAATCGAGAAAGTTCGTCAGTGCTAGGGACTCTTGCTGAGACACGACGGCAGCCAAATGCGGGTTGTCACTCATCGGTACTTTCATTCCCAGTTGAATCGGATAGTCCCCCGCGTTGTACTCTCCGCGCGTGACTAAAGTTTTTTCTGTATTTGATTCTTTGACCAAAATGCTCACGCGACTTGCCTGTAGCGCTTGTCCCAGCAATCTGCAGGCTGATGTCAAAATTTCTTCTATGTCAAGTGTACTGCGAATTTCGTTATTAATTTGGTTCAGCAAGTTTGATAACTGAACTTGCTGCTGCATCTGTACAATTATGGCTTTTTGTTGGTCTACTTCCGGCAGCGAAAGACTTTCTTGCTGCATCCAGTTTTCAGATTCAGGCAACCGCGAAGTTACTCTGTGCCAGGGGTTTTCGTGTTCTTGTATTTGTAAAGACATATTTACTCAGCAGTTGTACAGTATTTTGATTGAGTCTGGTTTTATAAACCTGTGCTTACCCCGCCAACAGCCCCATCGCAGCTACCAGGACTTTTGGAATATCTTAAGACATTATAAAGGATGCCGCCTGAGCAAAGCAATTATTTGCTTTACAAATATTTATATTTAGCAACTCTGCCCTCTGCAGCCGACAATACTAATTGGCGCGTGGCATGGAAGTTGGTCAGATGTCAAATAGAGTTAACCGCCCGCTTAAGCGAATAAAATTAATCTAAACTCTATCTTTAGTTCAATGTTTGCGCCGGCTAGCTCAACATGGAAAACTCAATTCCCGACAATTTTCGTTCGCCAGCAAGCACCGACAACATTACTTCTGGATTGACAGGTAAAGCCCAGATTAAAATAGCTTTGGCGATCGGCAACTCCCGACTGCACTGGGGATTATTTGCGGGCAAAACTCTGAAGAAAACATGGGATACAGAGCATCTCAATGCTGATACTGTTTCCTCGCTCTCGGAGCAGGAAAAGGCAGAATATTTGGTGCAAATAGTAATGAGGTCGATCGAGGAAATATCTGCTCAAAATCTCCTTTGTCTTCCTGCTACTCCCGCTTTTTCTAATCCTCACACACTTTCTTTCGTGCCACTGCCTCTAATTTTGGCTTCAGTAGTTCCCCAGCAAACAGCAATTTGGCAGAGTTATCCAGATGTCCGAATTATTACTTTAGACCAGTTGCCGATCGGGGGACTCTATCCTACCCTGGGAATTGACAGAGCTTTGGCTGTAGTGGGCGCTGGCAACCAATTGGGTTGGCCAGTTTTACTTATAGATGCTGGTACAGCTTTAACATTTACTGGGGCTGATGTCAATAGGTATTTAGTTGGGGGCGCAATTTTACCAGGTTTGGGTTTGCAGTTATCGTCGTTAGGTAAAAAAACTGCTGGATTACCTTTAATCACTTTACCACAAAATTTGCCATACCGCTGGGCGACAGACACTGCTGGGGCAATTCAAAGCGGAGTTGTGTATGCGACGGTGGCAGGAGTTAGGGATTTTATTGAAGATTGGCGGTGTTTGTTTCCTGATAGCAAAATTGCCGTCACGGGGGGCGATCGCACTATGCTTTTAAAATACCTCACCGCAGCCTTTCCTGATACAGCCGCAGGCTTAATTGACGCACCAGAGGCTATTTTTTGGGGAATTAGCCTGTTAAATGTTGACTGTTGACTGTTGACTGTTGTCATTTTATCAATGACCAATGACCAATGACCAATGACCAATGACCAATGACCAATTCACCTAGCAAACTCGCGAATATAGTTAGCAACAACATCCGGGACTTCCTGGGGCAAATTGCTTTCCCCCGGACTGACTAATTGTAGTTCGGCATTAGGAGCCAGAGCAGCGTAGGATTGACACAGAGACGAAGCTGCGGGAGTCTCTTCAGAACCGTGCAACAGCAAAACAGGCGCTTTCAGCAAAGGCAAATTCTCATCAACTAATTCCGCTGTAATTTCAGCCCGCCGCCGCCCGAACAGCAACTGCACGGCAACAGGGGACTCCATCAACTGCTGTCTGAAGTTGAGCAATCCGTCAATCTTTTTTTGGCTACCCAGCAACTTAGCAATTGGATAGATCGATCGCAGCCACCACAAAGCCAGCGGAGGTTGGCCGATTAGCCAGCTAGCCGTCTGCCACCGCCCCCGTCGGTTGCCAACCTTGACGCCTTCTGGGGCCAACAACACCAAACCCTGAACTCGATCGGGATATTTGATAGCGTAGCTGGTGGCCACCCAGCCACCCACAGAGTGAGCGATTAAATAAACCTCTCGCAGCTTCAAAGTATCGAGGTATTGGGCGAGACACTCTACTTCCAAGTCGATCGAATAATGAAGATTCGGGCGTTCCGAGTCGCCAAACCCCAGCAAATCCGGTGCGAAGCAGTGGTAGTAGGCGCTCAAATGTTCGATCGTCCTCAGCCACTGACTGCTGTCGTGCCAAGAACCGTGCAAAAATACTAAATTCGGGCCTTGACCGACTTCGTGCCAAAAGATTTGCCCTACAGAGAGTTTTACCCTAGAATTGCGTAGCGGTGAGTACATCCGGTTAAATATTTAGTAATAAAAAGATGATTAATTTAATGTTCAGAGATTGTGAATAAAAGTAGGAAAACAGTGAAAATTAATTCCACATTCATAACAGACAATTTTTGACCACGAGGTAATTTCCGACTTTTCTCAAATTTGGATGCCCTGCCGATTTACGCCAAAGTTGTTCGGCCTTGAAAATAGTCCTGTAAGTGTTGGTCGTTATCGTGGCTGAGTGCGCCCTCCGGCAGCGATGCGGGTAAAAAAGCCTCAACCTCGCTGACTTCAAGCGTATCCTGAACTTGCATCTTGCCCTGCACCTCTGCCGCCACCACGATACAAATCGAGTGCAGGCGAGGGTCTCTATCGGCAGCCGAATAAACGCCCACCAAGCGATGGATTTTGACTAACTCGAGTCCTGTTTCCTCCGCTAATTCCCGGCGCACAGTTGTGGGAATATCCTCTCCCCAATCCACCATACCTCCCGGCAGTGCCCAGCGACCGTTGTCGCGGCGGCGAATTAACACAATTCGCCCGTCAGGCAATACGGGAATCACCGCAGTACCAGTGACGGGATGTCGAAAAATCAGTCCCAGCACAGTTTGTACAATTTGCCACAATCGACGCATAAACTCAAAAGCTTGTTTAGGAGATAGTAATTTCAGGGCTCCTAGCTCGCAGCTCCGGAGTCTTAATTTTTAATTTTTCATTCAGGCCAGAGGTCTGGCAAATCTGCTAATATCTCCGCTGCGTGAGATTCTGGTTTGACTTTGCGGTAAACCTTTTCAATCCTACCATCACGGTCGATCGCGAAGGTCGATCGAGTAATGCCCATAAATTCTTTTCCCATAAATTTTTTGAGTCCGTAACAGCCGTAGGCGGTAGCAACTTCGGCGTTTGAGTCGCACAGCAAGGGAAAAGGCAGTTGATATTTAGCTGCAAACTTGGCGTGGGCCGCGGCCCCGTCTGTACTGACGCCGAGAACTGCTATATTGCGCGACTGGTAGTCTAAGTAAATGTCGCGAAAGCCGCAAGCTTCTTTGGTACAGCCAGGGGTATTGTCCCTAGGGTAAAAATAAAGTACAACTCGCCGCCCTCGAAAATCTGCAAGGCTGACGACATTGCCTTGCGCGTCGGGCAGGCTGAAGACAGGAGCTATATCACCGGGATTAATAGTCATTTGTCGTATTTTGTCAAGAGTTTATACAAATCTTCTGCAAGATTGACAAAATTGCGTCCCGATCGCACCCAGATTCCCAGCGACTTGAATCCCGGTGTTCTTTTTTCGGGGTCTTGTACCGGGTGTGCTATGATCGTCATCGGTCTAAAATTGAGTATAACTAGCCCACGTAATAACTTAACTGGATTAGTTGAGTGCGTAGTCTCACCTAACGGTGTTGCGGTTTAGCTAGGCAGACAGGAATCCCCACACTATACCGATCAAAGGTTAGTGTGGGATAAAAGGCGCGTCAAACTCCTGATTCCACCCGTTCATAATCTCAAAAGCATAGCTTTGAGCCGTGGAGAGGTGGACAACGAGACGAACCAATTCCTTTTTATAATATCAGTGGGGCTGGACGTGTTCCTCACTTTAAAACGCCGTAGAGGGAAACGATGGGAGTACCTTGAAGGAAGTTCTCGATCTCCTTAACAGGACTCAGAAGCCTAAACCATATCGCTTGCGATTGTTGTGGCAGCGTCACGAAAGCTAAATTTGAAGAAAACCTAGCTACAGAAAGAGAACCGATCGAGTACGGTAGGACATACCGGAATTTACGCTTGGGGAGAAGACACCTATATTTTGGCTGGAGAAATCCTGTCACAAGCAAGTGAATTCGCTGAACCAAGAATCTCAGTCACCAAGAGTGCACAGAGTGTCAAACTTAAGAATCCCCGTGCGTGAAAGCCCGGGGACTGTCAATGTTTATTAGTGAGGTCAGAATGGCTAAGCGCCGCAATCTCAAGAAAGAAAAGGCACAACGAAATCAAGCATACGCTCGCAAGTTTCGCAAGCGGAGAAATCAAGATATGTTCTCCAACAAGAGAAGGCGATTTGACGGCGGTAACGGCGGTGGCATGGGCGCCATGAGCGGTGGCGGCAGAGACAAAGACATGGCTGCTGCTGAAGATTAATTGATTCAGGCTATCTGCCGAACTTAGAACCAGAGTGGAAAACACGATAGTTCTAAGGAGAGATAGCCAGCCGGAATTTGTCCAATAATTCAACGATGTTTAGGCGATCCGATCGCGCGCAGCGATAAGTGATTTTCTCACTTGTTCAAACCCGGTACCCCCGTAACTATTGCGAGCCGCCACCACTTGCTGAGGTGCGATCGCGCTGTAAATGTCTGTCTCAAAGGCTGGGTGCAAGTCTTTCCACTCCTCAAGTGTCAAATCTTTGAGGAGTTTGCCCCTCGAAAGGCAAGTTTTGACGACTTTGCCGACAAGGTTGTAAGCTTCCCGGAAGGGAACGCCTTTGGCGGCCAAGTAGTCGGCTACGTCTGTAGCGTTAGAAAAGTCTTCCGTAACAGCAGCGGCGAGGCGATCGCCATTAAAGGCGATTCCTTCCCGCAGCAAAATGGTCATTGCTTCCAAGCAACCTTGTACCGTTCTTACGGTATCAAACAAAGCCTCTTTATCTTCTTGCAAATCTTTGTTGTAGGCCAAAGGAAGTCCCTTCACTACTACCAACAAGGCTTGCAAGTTACCGAACACCCGTCCCGCTTTGCCCCGCACCAACTCCGGCACGTCGGGATTTTTTTTCTGGGGCATGATGCTAGAACCCGTAGCGCAGCTATCTTTGAGCGTAATAAATCCAAATTCGTGAGAAGACCACAAAATCATTTCTTCTGACAAGCGGCTTAGGTGTACCAGAATCAAGCTGGCTGCTGCGAGAAATTCGATCGCAAAATCTCGATCGCTCACTCCATCTAAGCTATTAGCATAAACCTTGTCAAACTGCAATAGTTCTGCCGTATAATGTCGGTCAATTGGGAAAGTTGTCCCCGCCAGCGCGCCACAACCCAAAGGCGAAACATTCACCCGCTTGCAGATATCGCCGAGACGTTCCCAATCGCGATCGGTCATTTCAAAATAAGCTAACAGGTAATGAGCCAAACTAATCGGCTGAGCACGCTGCAAATGAGTGTAACCGGGAATTAAAGTTTCCACGTTACGATCGGCAAGATCGAGCAAAACCCCTTGAAATTCCCGTAATTGCTCACGAATTTCGGCGATGCGATCGCGCAAATACAAACGAGTATCAGTGCCGGCTTGATCGTTGCGCGATCGGGCAGTGTGCAACTTTTTCCCAGCATCCCCCACAATCTCCGTCAGCCGCTTCTCTACAGCGAAGTGAACGTCTTCGGCATCAACTCCCGGAACAAAAAGTCCTTGGCGGTATTCGCGACGAATCTGTTCCAAACCATTGACTAACTGTTCGCCTTCTGCTGCGGAAATAATCCCCGTTTTGGCCAGCATTTTAGCGTGAGCGACAGAACCAGTCAAGTCATACTCAATCAATTCAATATCGAAGCCAATACTAGCATTAAATCGGGCGATCGCCGGGTGCAGCGCCGATTCAAATCTTTGACTCCAAGTTTTTTGTTGTGTTGTCATCAGAAAAATGGGTAGAAACCCCGTCCTTCTAGGACGGCTTTACAATTTAATTTGTAATGCGCCACGAGTTGTAGGACAAAAATTTACAATCTGCGGGCGATGCGTTTTGAGTTAGACGCTTGCCAGTTTTTAAATCGTGCAAGCTAATTGTTTTCCGGTACGGGTCTTTCTTTGTTGGAGATTCTTGCCAACCGCCAACGTAACAAAATCCGTATTTAGGGTGTTTAACAATTGAACCGCGCTTAAACCCGATACTAATTGTGCCACCATAACGAGGGCGAATATGACCTGTGGAATGTTGCAAGCGATGGAGCTGTCTGCGATGAAACTCAAGGGGGATTACTTCTGTTAGCTTGGTGTTGTCGGGTCGAATGTGTCCTCCCGCGTACCAATTAGCCAACACCCAAGAATCAACGCAGTGAGCCTCAAACTTGTTTGATAGTTTCTGACTT
This sequence comes from Microcoleus sp. SVA1B4, assembly GCF_036700545.1. NCBI lineage: Bacteria > Bacillati > Cyanobacteriota > Cyanophyceae > Oscillatoriales > Microcoleaceae > Microcoleus > Microcoleus sp. SVA1B4. The sequence continues at coordinate 6,048 of NZ_JAUBPB010000100.1, read as the reverse complement.
TTGGAGTCCTAAATTTTGACGCAGTTCGTAAGTATCGTTTCCCGATCTGATCTCAAGATGGGCAATCTTTCTGAGTTCAGAATAGAACCAGTGTTTGCCTACTTCTAAGGGGCTAAACGATACGTTCCACTTGCGTCCGTTTTTCCAAGTACGGGCTTTGATGTCCTCTACAACAAAAGCTGATACGGGAAACATAGAGGTTAACCAATTAACTATCCTTAACTTCCACTGCCACCTTGACTTAGTAGATGGGGGTAGGCGATTTTTGTTAACTAATCTGTTAGCTCGGTTTTGACGGCATGGAGTATTCCGAAATCGCCTAGCACGTCGCATATTGCGCCTGACCTCAACATGGTCTTTTACCCAATCGATCGCATGGGTTTGGATGTTTAAGTAGGTATGGGATTTGGATTTAACGGTAAATCCTTCGCGCTTGCTGCCTGGATCGATGCCAACCGCTATTGGTTGATAATTGTGGCTTGAAGGTTCTACATTCAATCGAACACAAAATACCCCCTTTTTCCAGAATGGTGCAGCCTTACCTGACTTAATCCAACGCTTTGCACGGCTTGGGGTAGTCGGCATTAGGGGTCTATTTTCACTGTTGACAACGGGTACAAACATTTACGGTAAGTCCTATTTCTAGGTATATATTTCCCTTCGCCACTAGCACATCCGAGTGGTTAAAAACTAGGGAGGCATTCTTAACGTCTGGTGGGATACCACTCCCAGATGGCTCAGTTTGTCTTAAAGACGCAGGCTAGACACTGTTTTAGTCTTGAATTAAGAAGGTGGTAAGCCTTCCTCTTTCAAGCCCCATGCCTTTAGGCTGGGGTTAGTGACTGCTCAAGCTAAAACTAGATTATATCTCTCTTGCAGAAGTCTATAAAAACCGATTTGTAGCAAAGACTTTAGTCCTTCCTCCGGTTTTTATTCTGGACTGTAGTCCTCACTCCCAAATTCGGTAAGAAAAAACTCACGTCCCGACTACAAAGTTTTTATACATCTTTTGACCAAAAAAAACTGAAGTCTTGACTACAAAATTGTGAAACTTTTGCTGCATCATAAAAAAGTTAAGTTTGGGCTACAAACCTTTTAAATCCGTTCCCGATACCTTCGGCGACAATAACTCTAAGGAATAATCCCTTTAATGAACCAGCCCACAAAAATCCCTATAAAAAAAGCTCCTATTTGACCAGTCGAAACAAAATTGTTCCAAGCTTTCTGGAAATTCGTAAAAATTTCGTATGAATCAGAGCTTTGACCCAAAAGCACCGTAGAACTCAAATGAGATTTCAAAACTAACACGTGAGCGACATCATTCCAATTAATCGAACTGGTTAATCCAGCAGTAATTTCCGGGATTAAATTAACAATCATGGTGATTTTCTCCTGCTAAAGGTGTTACCCTCAGTACAACCAGTGTCATGTCATCTTCGTTACGATTGCCGATGCCGATAAACTGGTGTACGCGATCGAACAAATAATCCAAAATTTCTTCAGACTGCTGGTAATTTTGACAGGCCCACTGAAAAGCCGAGGTCAAGTTATCCTCATCAAAGCGATCGCCCCTTTGATTAGAAGCATCGGTAAATCCGTCTGTGTAATAAATAATAGTATCTCCTGGCTGCAATTGCACGCTTGCTTCTTGGTAATGCGAATCAGCATCCAGCCCAATTAACATTCCCTCCAAAGTATCAAGCTGAAGAATCGAATTAGTTGCAGCTTGCCACAGCAAAGGCGGGTGGTGAGCAGCATTGCTGTAAGACAAAACGCGAGTTTTCGGGTCATACTCCGAATAAAACAGAGTCACAAAACGGTGGGAATTTTCCAAATCCGCGTGCATAACCCGGTTTAAATGTTGCAAAATTCTCGACGGCGAGTGGCGGTTCAAAACCTCCGCCCGCAGCATACCCCGTGTCATCGTCATCAACAGGCCCGCTGGTACTCCTTTGCCCATCACGTCGCCGATGACAATGCTCCAGCGGCCCTTGTCGATTTTGGACTTGAGATTTTTAATTAGGGATGGGGGGTGTTCCCCCTCATTTTCCTTGCCGATCGGGTCATAGTCAGCCGGAATAAAATCATAATAATCTCCGCCGACTCTGCTAGCAGTTTGGCAGCGGGCGGCCACGTCAAGGCCGGGAATTTTCGGACAACTGCGGGGTTGCAGCCGCAATTGAATTTCCGCCCCGATTTCTAACTCTCTGTCTAAGCGGTCTTTTTCCGCCAACTTAACAGTAAGTTCGTCTTTGCAAATAGCCACGGCGGTTTGATCCGCCACCAACCGAACTAATTTCTGTCTGCTGGGAGTCCAGAGATATTGCGGATCACTGCTAAAAACATAAAGCCGTCCGCGTTCCAAATTGTTGACCAAAATTGGCGCCCCAAACAAATGAACATCCGGGCCCAAATAACGACCGACTTGCAAGTCTAGACTAGAAGTTTGCCCAGAGGTTTCCGAAAACGATCCAGCAGTAGCGCCCACACCTGCTGTAGCTTGTCTGGTGGCTATTTCCAGCGCTTTTCGCATATCTTGGCACTGCCGTCCTTCCTGACAATGCAACTGCTGGAACCTGACTTGACCGTTGGGTTTGAACAGCACTAAAGCTCCCCCGTCGGCGTCCGTAACGCGAGTCGCCACCAAAGGCACCAACTCCAAAAATTGGTTGAGATTGTTAAAACTTCGCAGGGCAAATCCCAGCGAACCCAACATATCTTGAACGTTGTGCTGATATCGGTGCAAACGCGCCACCAGTTCTTTGAGGGCAAATACTGGCGTCGCGTCGGTGGAATTGCGACCCGAAGGGCGGTCAGCAGGTTGAGGTGAGGGGCGAGGCAAAGGCACAGCAGTCATTCGATTTTAGATTTTAGATTTTAGATTTTGGATTGATTCGACGGATAAATTCGGGGGCTTGAGGATTTTAGATTTTAGATTTTGGATTGATTCGACGGATAAATCACGTGGCGGGTACCACATGAAGAAATTCACAGGTCATTTTAGATTTGTGATTTTCGATCTTAGAAAGAGGATATTTGATTGAGGAGTTACACGCCAGTGAACCCAAACCCGGTTTTTTTTCTGTTTAGTAGAGGAGTGCGATGCTAGTTTGAGGTTAAGGATTGGAGATTTTGAAGCTCTCTAGCCGTCCCGATTTTTGGAGGCGGATAGAGATACTTCATCCATCTAAAATCTAAAATCTAAAATCTAAAATCGAGTAGGGCTTCCACAAATTCGTAACTAGAAAACGGGCGCAAGTCTTCGATGCTTTCCCCGACTCCAATAAAGCGGATTGGCAGACCAAGTTGCTGCACTACTGCTAGGGCAACACCACCTTTAGCAGAACCGTCGAGTTTTGTCAATACTACTCCGCTTAATTTTGCCGATTCTGCGAACACTTCTGCCTGTCGCAAACCATTTTGACCCAGTGTGGCATCCAAGACCAGTAGAGATTCTACGGTAGCGCCTGGGGCTTTTTTATCTACAATGCGACGGATTTTACTTAATTCGTCCATCAGATTTTTTTTGTTTTGCAGGCGGCCTGCGGTGTCTACGATCAGCAGTTCTGTGCCGCGGGCGCTGGCGGCGGCGATCGCATCAAACACGACAGCAGCCGGATCGGTATTTTTTCCTGGGTTGGCAATAATTTCGACGCCGCTGCGGGAACCCCAAACTTTCACCTGTTCGACGGCGGCGGCGCGGAAAGTATCGGCGGCAGCAATGAGGGTTTTGTAGCCGGATTTTTGGGCAATATGGGCCAGTTTGCCGATCGTCGTAGTTTTGCCCGCACCATTGACTCCTACGATTAACCAGATGTTAAAAGTTTCTTTTTCCGGGGCAAATGTCAGGCTGTAGGCGGGATTACCGGCGGCGGTTTCGGCACAGGGAGCGTCCAAAATGTCGCGCAGGATGGTTTTCAGGTAGGCTAGAGCCTGTTCTGGGGGCAGCACTTCTTGTGTGAGTCTTTCTTGGAGGCGACTGATAATGATGTCGGTGGCTGCGACTCCGACATCGGCTTGTAGCAGCAAAGTCTCAATTTCGGCTACCGCATCTTGATTGAGCGGGCCTTGACCGACGATCGCCTTGAGTCGATTAATTAAGCTGCGACGAGTTCTTTCTAAGCCTTTCCGCAGTTTTTGCAGCCAAGTGATTTCTTCAACGGATACTTGGTCTGGGCGGCGGCCTTGACTGGCTAAGATTTCTGAGGACCACAGGAAGCCTTCGTCAAAGGCGAAACCGGGAATTTCTTCGATAATTGCCGCTCTCTCGGCGGCGGCTGCAATTACGTCTGGTTCTTCAAGGGCGGTTTCTTTGAGGCGTTCGATGCGCTCCATGCGATCGGCCTGAGCTCTGGCCCAAAACGGCAGGGCTTCGGCTGCTTCGCCGTCGGATGCGAGTGATTCGGTTTCTACAACCTCTGTTGCAGGTTCGGCAATTTCTATATTTTCTGCTGTAACTTCTAATTGTTGAGCAATAGGTGCAATGTCGATCGCCCCGGCTGTTGGTTGCAGAGTTTCTGGAATTTCTGCGGGCTCTGTTGCATCGAGTTCTATCGCCTCGGTTGCTTCAACTGTTGCTGGTGCTGCAACTTCTGGAACTTCTGCAACAGTTGGTGCTGTGGGTGCTGGTTCAAGTTCGATCGGCTCGGTTGCTTCCACAGTCGCCGGTTCTGCAACTTCTGCAACTGTCGCGATTTCTGCTTCGGCTGCTGGAACATCGGGCGCTGCTGTCTCAGAAACTTCTGTTTCTGGTTTTTGCTGTTTTTGAATATTTTTGTAAGCAGCTTTTGCCCAATTGAGATAATCTTCGGCTACAGCGTCCGAGCTTTGCTCTGCTGCAGCATCTGTTTGAGGCTCAACCGGTGCGGATTTTGCCGACTCATCTTGCGGCTGTTCGGGGGTTGCCTCTGTTTCAGAAGATTTATTTTCGCTGTACTGGCGACGAAACCAATTAAATACCATAGTTGATGGGGAATAGAGAATAGTAATTAGTCATTAGTCCTCAGTCCCTAGTGTAGAGCCGATTGCGGATTGCCAATCACTAATGACCAATGACTGCTGACTAAGGACTACTGACTAAGAACTAGGGACTAACAACTTCTGCGTTGATTTTATCGACTACTCGGCGGAGGACTCCGTTGATGAAGCGATGTCCTTCGTCGCCGCTGTAGCGTTTTGCGAGTTGGACGGCTTCGTTGACGCTGACTTGTTCGGGTAAGCCTAGATATAGCATTTCGGCGATCGCGATTCTCATGATATCTCGATCGATCCTGGGCAACCGTTCTATTTGCCAGTCTACAAGGGCTTCCGAGAGCAATTCATCAATTTGAACACGGTTGGCGCTGACTTTGGTCAGGATTTGCAAAGCATAGGTACGGACATCTTGCTGGTTGGCTAGCTGGATCAGTTCTGGAAACTCCATTGCTGAACCGAGACGGTTGATTGCGGTTTGGGTGAGTTCGACAGCTTCCCGCACCATTGCTCTAGCACTTTGTATATCGGCGGCACGGATTTCGCTGGCAAGCAGTTTGTCGCTACTCCGCTGCACTTCGGATGCTGCTGCTTCTAGGGATTCTTGAACTTCTGTTGTCAGGGTACGGATGGCGGCGAGGAGAACATCTTGCAGTTTCTTGGCTTCTAAGAGTTCTGGATTCGTCGGCAGTTGGCTGATGCCGAGGAGTGCGAGTTCGCGTGCTGTTTCGCGGGCTTTTTTCATAATTTTTAGATAGGAATTGAGAATTTAGGAAGTTTTTCGATCGCGCGCGGACTTGAACTTTAGCAGAAAACTCGACTAAAAGCGTTACAAAACCAGCAGTCTGACTCGCCAGCGGCGGGTAGTTTACAGATACTTGGCTGTCAAACCCAAGATTTATGCTCGAAACCGGGTTTCTGAGTTTAGGCTTTCTCGGTTTGGGCTGGTTTTGTCGAAATATTATCTGCTATGGGGAAAGTTTACACGGCCTTACGGGCGACTAAGGAATGAGAATTAAATAACTTCCACTCTTGAAAGTGGGATGGGCGTCCCGCCCGTCCAAAAAGGACGGGCGG
>NZ_JAUBPB010000099.1:0-19590 GCF_036700545.1 Microcoleus sp. SVA1B4 | reverse complement strand
AACTCCCACTCTTGAACGTGGGTTGGGCGTCCCGCCCGTCCTTTTTGGACGGGCGGGACGCCCATCCCACAAGAACAATTAAAATTGTAAGTTATTTAATTCGCGCTCCTAAGTGGGTACAAATAAACAGAACGTTGACAGAGGACGCCTGGGTGAAAGGATCTACTTGCTCTCACTATAAATCCTAACTAAATCCGACCCTACTTTTACAAGATAGTATGATTTTTGGCGCTTGCTAGCTAAATACAATATTTCCTAACGGTTATCTTAGTCGATCGCCCAAACACTTCTATCCGCCATAATTGCCCCCTTCAAATTAACATCGGTCAAATCAGCCCTCTCTTTGTTACAGCATTTTTGGTAAATAAAACTGGTTTGTGAGCGTCGAGAGAGCGTCCTGGAATGTATGGAAAATATGCGGTTTAGCAGCGAAGAATTAACGAAAAAACCCGGTTTCACGTTTGCAGTGCCAATGCCCCTGTCCCACTTTCGCCCAAATTCACACAAAAACGATCAACCTGCAGGCTCGGAAGCTTGTTAAACTTTTGGTCATGCCACGCTATTGGTGAGAAATCGACGGCTAGCCACAATCGTCTGCTAACGCCCCCGCAGTGCTGGGCTGCGCGGCCTGCACTGCACACTGCACGTAGGTGAGATTAGCTGCAATCAACTTTCGGGATGCCGCTGCTAAAGTCGCGGCCGCCAATGTAGTTGTTCGTTTTAAACTAATTAAACTAATTATTTAAAGGAGTTGCACGTCAATGACACAATTGTGCTTATAAGAAATATCTGGCTCGGTGCCCTCTCAAACCAGGGTTTTTCGCTAGTCTGGTGCTATTTGTGAGTTAGTTAAGCCCATAGCAGCTAGGATCGAGCTAACTCACGGTTAAACTAAAGCTCGTCATGCGGCGTTGCCTCTCAAAACCCGGATTGAGTCTTATGGCGCATTACCGCTCCTCTGTATGTTTGTTCACCTGCATTGCCTGTCTGGGCGTTGCGTTCAGTCCAAGTGCCGACGGAGGGCAACAGGTACTCAATGCCTCTGCGCGTGCTGTTTCCCAAGAAATTGCTCAGGCGAACTCTCCCCCGGACGATCGCCAGAATTCCAAGCCTCTAAAACCGTCTCCAGCGCCCGATAAAAGCAAATCTCAGCCGTCCAAAACGTCCAAATCTAATTCTAAGATCCCGAAATCGGTATCCAATTTGCTCGTCATTTTGTCTCGTCAGCGGGGGTTCTTAATGTTGGGTTTGGCAGCAGTTGTCGTCACGGCAGCGGCAGTATTTATCATGCTCAAATTAGTTAGCAGTGACGAGTCAAATTATCCTAAGCGAAGACGGGGAAGACTTGAGCGCCACAACCCAAAAAACTCTCCATTCACTAATCCCGATTCTCCTACAAACTCGCACCAAATTAGGCCACAAGAGACTTCTTCTGGGGGACAATCGCTGTCAGCCTTGCCCTACCCTTTTGGTTTGCCAAAAGGCCACAGTATTGAGAGCAGCGCTCAACCTTTTATCATGGAATCCCGGCAACCAGAACCCGATGATGCAGCCGTCGAGGGCGATCGAATTAATTCCGACACCTCGCCCTTGGAAACTCACAGCAACGGATACAGCAACACAGGTTTCAACATTCCCGAAACAACTAATCAAACCGATTCCCTAGCGAAGAAGAAAAATATTGCCCTTCCCGAAACGGATCGTAGACCTCAAGTTGATATTATTGAAGCACTGATTGAAGATTTGCAGCAGCTAAATCCGGCAAAGAGAGGCAAAGCAATTTGGGAACTAGGTCAGCGGGGAGATTCCAGAGCAGTTGAGCCGTTGCTCGATTTGCTAGCAAATTCCGACTCCAAGCAGTACAGTTTAATTTTGGCAAGTCTCTCGGAAATTGGCATTCGCACGCTCAAACCCATGAATAATGCGTGGTCAATCTCGCTGCAAAATGAAAATCCCGAAGTGCGTAAAAATGCAATTCGCGACTTGACGCGGATTTACGAATTGGTGAATCAAATCAGTTACTTGTTGCACCGTGCGACGGACGATCCAGATCCAGAAGTTCAGGAAACTGCTCGCTGGGCAATCAATCAGTTAAACCGCCTCCGTCCGCGTTCTGGGATGGATTAATAAATGTAGCAATTTTCAAATTATTTGAAAATAGAGATTTGAGATGGGAGAATTTATAATTTAGATTATGTTAGAATTAGTGACGGCTGACTAAGCTGTGGAGCATTTAAACCAGTAACGAGGCTAGTAGGGTGCGTCAGCTAGAACCCTTACGCTGAAACGGAAAACCTTAGATGCTGACGCACCTTACGCAAGCCCTTTAAATGCCGAACAGCTTAATGACTACTGATATCATGTCCGATCGATCGCCCACAATACATAGGTCGGGGCGGGTTTGTGAGATTGTCCGTTTTTGGCAAATATTATTGGTGAACCCGCCCCTACAGGAATCAGGGTAATCGACCGGACATGATATGACTAATGACTAATAACTAATGACTAATAATTAATGACTAATAACTAATGACTAATAACTAATGACTAATAACACTTTAAAACTATTGTTTCTGTCAACTTCTGTCGGTCAACTCGGTTCGGGGTTGGGCGGCGGAGTCGAACTTACAGTCCTTAACCTAGCTAAAGAATTGCAGAGTCGGGGTCATAAAATAGGAGTTGTAGCGCCGATAGGTTCAGTCTTAGAATCAATTTCTGTAATCGAAATAACGGGTGAGTTGCAAGTAACCGCCCAAACACAAGATTACCATGCTCCTATTGTGATGCCCGCCGACTCGGTGCTGGCGAATATGTGGGAATATGCTCGCCAAGTTCAGGATGAATGGGATGTGATTGTTAATTTTGCCTACGATTGGCTGCCGTTTTATTTGACACCATTTTTTAGGACTCCGATCGCACATTTGATCAGCATGGGATCCCTTTCTGCAGCCCTCGATCGCATTGCCGAACAAACCGCCGCCCAGTTTCCTGGTACGATCGGAGTTCACACCGCTTCTCAAGCCAAAACATTCACCTTTGCCGAGGAATGTCAGTTGTTGGGAAGCGGCATTGATTTATCGCTGTACCAATTTTGCAACAAATCCCAGTCTAAATTAGCTTGGCTAGGCCGCATCGCCCCGGAAAAAGGCTTAGAAGATGCAGTAGCAGCAGCGAAAATTACAGGCATTCCCCTCAAAATTATGGGCAAAATGCAAGATGAGGATTATTGGCAAAAAATTTGTGCAGATTACCCGGATGCTCCGGTAGAATATTTAGGGTTTTTGACAACAACCCAAATGCAAGAGCAAACCCGTCAGTGCCAAGCATTGTTGATGACACCACGTTGGGTGGAAGCTTTCGGAAATGTCGCGATCGAGGCTTTAGCGTGCGGTGTACCCGTGATTGCTTACGAGCGCGGGGGGCCGGCGGAAATTGTTAGAGACGGACTGACGGGCTTTTTAGTGCAGCCTGATAGCGTAAATGGCTTGGTAGGTGCGATCGCCCGCTTAGACAAAATTGACCGCAGCGCTTGCCGGCGACAAGCAGAGGTAGAATATTCTTTAGCAGCTTTGGGCGATCGTTGTGAGCACTGGTTCAAATCTATCACTGCTAGTAGGGTGCGTCAGTAATAATACTGGCCAATTTTTAGAAAGATTCGCTGACTGACGCACCTTACAAGTTTATGGAACAGCAATTCAAATCTATTCTCAAATTGAGTTAAATAAACTCTTAATTGACTACACAAAAAAGGAAACAGAAAAAACTATGGCAACCGAACGTTTAGTGCTTTTATCCAGTAGAGAAATCGAAAAAATGCGCCAAGCAGGCCGTTTAGCTGCCGAACTTCTGCTGCATCTCGAACCGATGGTAAAACCGGGTGTCAGCACTTTAGAAATTAACGACGAAGCCGAACGCTGGACTTTGGCACACGGAGCAAAAAGCGCTCCCCTAGGCTATAAAGGATTTCCCAAATCTCTGTGTGCAAGCGTCAATGAAGTAGTCTGTCACGGCATCCCCAATGCGAAACAAATTCTTAAAGAAGGTGACATTATTAATATTGATGTAACCCCTTTAGTTGATGGTTATCATGGCGATACTTCCAAAACTTTTTTTGTCGGTAAACCTTCACCGGTAGCTAAAAAATTAGTTGAAGTAACCGAGGAATGTTTAAGAAGAGGAATTGCCGAAGTCAAACCGGGTGCTCGTACCGGCGACATCGGTGCAGCGATTCAAGAATATGCTGAAGCACAGGGTTTTTCGGTAGTGCGAAATTTTGCGGGACACGGCGTTCACCGAGTCTTTCACACTGAACCAGAAATTCTGCACTACGGTAAGCGGGGCACAGGAAAAAAGCTCAGACAAGGCATGGTTTTTACGATCGAGCCGATGATTAATGAGGGTACTTGGGAAGTGGAAATTCTCGCCGATGGTTGGACATCTATCACCAAGGATGGAAAGCTTTCAGCTCAATTTGAACACACTCTGGCTGTTACTGATTCTGGGGTGGAAATTCTAACTTTACCTTAGCAATCATTCACAAATAATCTGAAAAACTCACTCCTAAATCAATAATTAACCCTATCCCGTAGGGGCGGGTTCACAGAAAATTTCCGCATGAAACAGACAATCTCGAAAACCCGCCCCACCCAACGAAATATGTAAATGTGGGTAAGGTTGATGTCGATAGTCCCTGGGTTTGGGGCGGGTTTTGGAGATGGTTTGTTTTAATAGTTGATGGTTGGTAAAACCAGCCCCTACAGAATTACCGTTAATTCACAAAACACGATATAGCAATCCTAAATGATTCGTGTAATTCTTGTAGGGGCAAACCCCCCGTGGTTGCCCCGCTTGACTGGGGTAGGCACGGGGAGTAGGGGTAGCACTACCCCTACATATTTTTACAAATGATTTAGGATTGCTATATAACAAATAACTAATAACTAATAACAAATGACTGACATAAAATTTCTGCAACCAGGAGATTTGCTCAAAGTAATTGCCCCTAGTGGCACTTTGCGAGAATCAACCAACTTTGAAAAGGGTGTAGAAATTTGGAAATCTCGCGGCTATCGAATTGAATTAACACCGGGTTTTGACGATCGCTGGGGCTATTTGGCAGGTTCCGACGAAAACCGCGTCCGACAGCTCGCAGATGCCCTCAATGACCCGGATTGTCGCGGTATTCTCTGTGTTCGAGGCGGTTTCGGCAGCACTCGACTTTTGGAAAAAGGAAATGTGGGAAAGGCGGAAAACTCCCAATTTCCAACTCCCGATTCCCATTCGCCGAAATGGTTAATCGGCTTTTCCGACATTACTGCTTTGCTGTGGAATCACGAAAAATTGGGCATTTGGGGTGTTCACGGGCCGATGCTGACAACTTTGGCTGCGGAACCGGATTGGTCTGTCGATCGACTTTTTGACTGCATAGAAGGTCGTCCCTTACAATCTTTGCAAGGTAAAGGATGGGGCAGCGGACAAGCCACGGGGCCGCTGTTTCCTGCGAATCTGACGGTTGCTTCTCACTTGCTCGGAACCCCGTATCAACCGGATTTGACGGGGGTTATTCTCGCATTTGAGGATGTTTCTGAGGCTCCTTACAGGGTCGATCGAATGTTGACTTTGTGGCGGATGGCGGGGGCTTTCGCTGGGGTGCGGGGCATTGCTTTGGGGCGCTTCAGTCGCTGCGAGATTGAGCCGAGTATTCCCAGTTTTAGCATTGAAGAGGTTTTGCGCGATCGGCTGGGGGACTTGAATATTCCCATTGTCTCGGATTTGCCCTTCGGGCACGAGGGGGTTAACGCTGCTTTACCGATGGGAATTATGGCGAGTCTCGACGCTGATTTGGGATTGCTGATTTGTGGCGATCAATCGCAACTTTAGATTAGGGATCAACGTCTATAACTTTAGCTTGAGATTTTCCACCCGCTAAATAGTCCCGTTAGGTGAGGTTGACACGGTTGGCAGAAATTACATTTAAAATGGATTGTGTATGCAAATGTCGGCGCCAAGAAAGCAAAAAGATTTTAAAATTTTCCAGAGGTTGATATGAGAACTCACAACTTGTTAAACAGTATTGCTGCCGCAGTCCTAGTTACGGGATTGGCACTTACGGGGATTTCCTCAAGTGCTGTTGGCGAACAGATACGGAATAACGATCGCATTGCCGGAGTAATTCGCCGCACTTCCCCCATCTACCGTTTTCGGAATATGTGGGTTCCGGGTTCTCCGACGGAAGAATTACGCGGCCAAGAATACACATTCAGCGCCAGGGAAGGCGACAACATTGAAGTGTTTTTAGATACAGATAGAAGCCGCGGTTTTACTCCCGTCATGGTGCTGTTTTACGGGAACAATAAACAAGTCGCTTTTACGCAAGACCGCTCTTTTAATTATCAAATTCCCCGTAGTGGCGATTACAAACTGTTAGTGTTAGCAAAAGATGCTGCCAGGGGCGGTAACTACACGCTGGAAGTTGCGGGAATTGATGGAGGCGACAGACGAGTTCGCAATTCGCGGGACGATTGGTACACGAGGCGAGATGACGATCGATATGACGGTCAATATGACAGAGCACAGATTCTGCAAGATGATTTTGGCTTGCGGTCTGTTGATTGTCGCGAGAGACGTTCTATGGTGAGAGTAAGGTTTGACGATGGTAATCAAGATTCAACTTACTGCGCTGTCCCGACTAGAAACTTTCCGGCGGGAGATTATTACTACAATTCACGGACTAGAAACTTAGATTCGGCGAGGCGGAATGATAGTAGATTCGATGCGGGCCGCGATCAATGTCGGGTAGTGGTGGGCGGAGTGTGCGTGACGAGATAGTTTCGATTTAATTAACCCTACGGTGCGTCGCCCAGTAAAATCTACTATTAAGCTCGAAAATGGAGCAGCGACGCACCATATAAGATGAGCCTCTACAGATTTAAAGATCGACTAAGTTACATCTTTGAGAGCCGATCGCGAATTGTTCGGAGATTTTTTGATAACGCTCATGCTGCCGTCGGTTTCCAGCACGACTGCTTCGATTTCTTCGATCGACGCGCAGCCCGTCCCCCGAATCGCCGCCCGAATTTCCGATTCACCCACGCGCTGCTGCCGCATCGCCACAGGCAGAAATTGGCCTTGGCTGAGCAGCATAGTAGGTTCGGCTTTGATGAGATTTTTTACCCACTTTACCCGCACCGCAAGCCACGTGACGATGAATTGCAGCCCGATGAGCAAGCCGAGGGCGAAAACGCCCTCGACGAAGGAAACGTCTTTTGACATGATGACAGTCGCCAGCGTCGAACCAAGCGCGATGGTAACGATGAAATCGAAGGCATTCCACTTCGACAGAGTTCGCTTGCCGGAAACTAGCAGCAAAAAAATCAGCACGAGGTAAGCGGAAACGCCGAGCGTCAAAATCCGAATTATTTCAAACCAATTGTCAAAAAACATATTTTTATTTCGCGGTTGTGATTTTGGGCGCTTTGCCGCTGCACCAGTGCTAGATGCTTCGTATGCTTGAGGTCGCGGTCGCGGATTCTGTTAGTTTGCATTGTCATTGTAGCAAAAGGGTGGATGTGAAAATTCCCTATTAGCAAGAGTTTCACCTATTAAGAATTCCTTGACCGTGCCAGAAGGTTGCTATCGAACTCAGCCACTTTCCTCATCTCCCTCCCCGCTGACAGATGAATTTTTTGTCAAAAAGGACGATCGCACAGTGGTAAGCTACCAAAGGCATTGAAATATCTAAGGTAGAGAAAAGTTAAAATGTCGGCATTAAATGAAGTTCCCTTGTTGTTGCGGGCAGCCCGCGGCGAAACCCTAGACCGCCCGCCCGTGTGGATGATGCGTCAAGCCGGCCGCTACATGAAGGCTTATCGAGATTTGCGAGAAAAGTATCCCTCGTTTCGCGAACGTTCCGAAATTCCCGAAGTTGCGATCGAAGTTTCCCTCCAGCCGTGGCGCGCGTTTCAGCCCGACGGCGTAATCCTGTTTTCCGATATTGTCACACCCATGCCCGGTTTGGGCATCGACATGGACATCGCCGAAGGCAAAGGCCCGATTATCCACTCACCCATCCGCACTCAGCAGCAAATCGACGCGCTGCAACCGCTGAACCCGGAAGAAAGTTTGCCGTTTATCAAAACAATCCTGAAATCCCTGCGCGAGGAAGTCGGCAACAAATCCACCGTGCTCGGTTTTGTGGGCGCGCCGTGGACTCTGGCGGCCTATGCGGTTGAGGGCAAAGGTTCTAAGGATTATGCGATCATCAAAAACATGGCATTTTCCGATCCAACTTTACTGCATCAGTTGCTCTCAAAATTTGCAGATGCGATCGCCGTTTACGTGCGCTATCAAATCGACTGCGGCGCGCAAGTCGTGCAAATGTTCGACTCCTGGGCGGGCCAACTTTCCCCCCAAGACTACGACACATTCGCTTTACCTTACCAGAAACAAGTATTCGAGCAAGTCAAAAAAACCCATCCCGACACCCCGCTAATTCTGTTAGTCACCGGTAGCGCCGGCCTCCTCGAACGCATGACAACATCCGGCGCCGATATCATCAGCGTCGATTGGACTGTTGATATGGCCGACGCGCGCAAGCGTTTGGGCCCCAATATGAACGTTCAGGGAAATCTAGATCCGGGCGTGTTGTTTGGTTCTCAACCGTTTATTCGCGATCGAATTCTTGATACAATTCGCAAAGCCGGTCATCGCGGACACATCCTCAACTTGGGACACGGCGTGTTACCGGGTACTCCCGAAGATAACGTGCGTTTCTTCTTTGAAACCGCAAAACAAGCCGACAAATTGCTTGCAGTTGCTGCTTGAAATTGATTGCCAACTGGTTTTAACTGGTTCCCAGGCTCTGCCTGGTGAACCCATATCCAGAGGCTCTGCTTCGCGTAAAATGGAGGCAGAGCCTCCGGATCTGCGTTACCAGGTCAGAGCCTGGTAACGAGTAAAAGATTAATATTTCCGTCGGTTTTAACTCACCGAAGATCACCCTTACGAATAAAGCATCCCGTAGGGGCGGGTTCACCAAGAACTTTAAAGAGTGCAGACAGGTTAAATAAACCCGCCCCCACCCACAAAAAAGCCCTTTATTAACAATGGTGCTCTTCAGTCGGTTTCAACCGACTTTTGCCCGACGCCAGGGGTTTCAACCCCTGGCGGATTGCAGGAGAATGAAACAGCCCTATTCTCCCCCTTGCCGTCCCCCCCTTCCCCTTCTGCAAAATGAACGCCAAAAAAATTTTCATAACGGGTGCAAGTGGCTGTATCGGTCACTACATGGCCGAAACTTTGATTCAAGAAACAAACCACGAACTTTACCTATTAGTTCGCAACCCCGAAAAATTAAAATTTGACTGGAAAGCCCGCCCCGGCATCCATATATTACAAGGCGATATGCGAGATATCGAGCAACACGCCGAACTTTTGCAAACAATTAATGTAGCAATTGTAGCCGCTACTGCTTGGGGAGGAACTCAAGAAGTTTTTGACGTTAACGTAACGAAAACTCTCCAGCTAATTCAACTACTTTCGCCACAGACTTGCCAACAAGTAATTTATTTTTCAACGGCCAGCATTCTCGGTAGAGACAACAATTTGCTTAAAGAAGCCGGGGAACTGGGGACAGATTATATTAGCTCAAAATACAACTGCATGGTGCATTTGTCAGCCTTGACAAATGTGCCTCCGATTACGGCACTTTACCCGACATTAGTATTGGGAGGAGACGCCGAAAAACCAGTCTCTCACTTGTCATCTGGCCTGCCACTTGTCGCAAAATGGATTGGTTTGATTCGCTGGTTTAAGGCAGATGGCAGTTTTCACTTCATCCACGGCGCAGATATTGCTAAAGTAGTTAATTATTTAGTTGAACATCCGCCGGCTTCCGATGAACCGCGACATTTTGTGCTAGGAAATCCGGCGATTACAGCTAACGAAGTGGTAGAACAAGCTTGCGAGTATTTGAATAAAAAGATATTTTTTCGGATAACTCTGTCACCTTGGCTGGCCGATTTCTTTATTTGGCTGTTCCGAATTCAAGTGGCTGCTTGGGATAGATTTTGCATCAGCTACCGCCATTTTACCTATCAAAATCTTGTGAATCCCGAAAGCATAGGAATGCCGAGTTACTGCGGCACAGTTGCTGATATGTTAAAAACTAGCGGGATTCCCGATAAAAATAAAAAGTAGTCCGTACACTCCGCACCAATAATCGGACGGGCTAGAAGCCCATCCCACAAGAAAGATTGTGGGATGGGCTTCTAGCCCGTCCCTAATTATTTTGGCGCTTCTCAAATCCCATCCCACAAAAAACAATTTGTGGGATGGGCTTCTAGCCCATCCCTAATTCTTTATGCTATTCAAGTCTAGTGTTTCAATTTCTTTTTTGCCTTAGTCCCATGCTTTTTAAATGCGATTATCGTCAATTAAGGGTCAAATACGATAAGATATCAGCATTTGCACACTTTAACAGGGAACTGCAAGCTAAAAATTGCGCTCAATTTGTTTGTCTTAGGGGGTGTCACCCCTCGCCAGATATTCGATCGAGTGCAAGATCGTAATTTTAGCCTTAACGTCAGGAACCTCAGCCTAAAGGCGTGAGGCTTGAAAGAGAAATCTAACAGGCCATTCTGACCAGACTAAGCTTTAAATAGCTACGTTATTTAGGTCACGACACCCTGGGATGCGAAGCTAGTCCCTTGCTCTGTCGCTAGTGGTTAAACAGTCTTAAGGTCACTGAGACAGTGCTGCTAGCCTAACAAGCCTTTATAACTTTGTCGAAGCTAACTTTACCCCAGAAATGGGAGTTTGGGGCAACCATTCCCCAAAAATCGGAGAGGTTGCATTAAATTCCCTCTCCGACCCCGAAAGGGGATTTAATTCAATGTAAAGCCGTCCTATAAGGACGGGGCTTCAGACCCAGTTTTTTGGTGAGGTTTAACATATAATGCGAGTTCTTTTAGTTTACCCGCTGTTTCCGAAAACATTTTGGTCTTACGAGAAAATCCTAGAATTAGTCGATCGTAAAGTGCTGCTGCCACCGCTGGGTTTGGTAACAGTAGCAGCTATTTTACCCCAAGAATGGGAATTTAAGTTAGTCGATCGCAACATCAGACAAATCACCGAAGCAGAATGGGAATGGGCAGAGCTCGTTATTCTCTCCGCAATGATTGTCCAAAAAGAAGATTTGCTAGACATCATTCGCGAAGCAAAACGGCGCGGTAAATCCGTAGCTTGCGGCGGCCCTTACCCGACATCCGTACCCGAAGAACCTCAAGCAGCGGGCATAGATTACCTGATTCTCGACGAAGGCGAAATCACCTTGCCGATGTTTGTCGAAGCAATAGGGCGCGGCGAAAAAAGCGGAACTTATCGATCGGACGGCGTAAAACCCGATGTTACCACAACCCCGGTTCCCCGCTTCGACTTGCTGGAATTAGACGCCTACGATTCCATGTCGATTCAATTTTCGCGCGGCTGTCCTTTCCAGTGCGAATTCTGCGATATCATCGTCCTCTACGGCCGCAAACCCCGCACCAAAAACCCCCAACAATTGATAGCAGAATTAGACTATCTCTACAACTTGGGCTGGCGGCGCGGCGTGTTCATGGTAGACGACAACTTTATCGGCAACAAACGCAGCGTCAAACTGTTGCTAAAAGACTTAAAAGTCTGGCAAGAAGAACACAAATTCCCGTTTACTTTCAACACAGAAGCATCCATCGATTTAGCCCAAGACCAAGAATTGATGGATATGATGGTAGCTTGCAATTTTAATGCTGTATTTCTAGGGATTGAAACTCCCGATGAAGAAAGCCTGCAAATGACCAAGAAATTCCAAAATACCCGCAATTCCCTGATCGAATCAGTAGAGTTAATTGCGAAAACTGGTTTGCGAGTAATGGCCGGATTCATCATCGGATTTGACGGCGAAAAACCCGGTGCCGGTCAGCGGATTGTCCAGTTTGCCGAAGCAGCAGCCATTCCGAGCACAACCTTTGGAATGCTGCAAGCTTTGCCGCACACTGCATTGTCCCACAGACTAGCAAAAGAAGGGCGGTTGCGCGACAAATCTGGCAACCTCAACCAGACTACTTTGATGAACTTCATTCCGACGCGGCCTCTCGAAGATATTGCCCGCGAATATGTCGAGGCATTCTGCGAAGTGTACGATGCTGAGAAATATTTAGACCGGACTTATCGCCATTTCTTAATGTTAGGTGCACCCACAGCAAAGATACCTGCAAGAGTTCCCAGTTGGATCGACTTGCGAGCACTGTTAACGGTGGTTTGGCGGCAGGGAGTCAAGCGCAAAACTCGGTGGAAGTTCTGGCATCATTTGTTCAGCATTCTCAAGCGCAATCCTGCAGTTTGGGATCACTATTTAACAGTGTGTGCTCACAACGAGCATTTCCTGGAATACCGCCAGATTGTGCGGGATGAAATTGAAGCTCAATTGGCTGACTTTTTGGCTAATGAGTCTCAAACTGTATATCAAGAACCTGTTGCTGTTGAGGAAAAGCAAGTGCAAGCGGTTTAGGGTTGGATAATTAAACCGCAGATGAACTCAGGTAAACGCAGATGAATGTAAGATTGTCTGCGTTTATTTGGTTATACTTAGTTTATAGACTTAGTTTTTTAAGAGTATGGAAACTGTAAATATCCATCAAGCTAAAACGAATTTATCACGACTATTGTCGCGTGTGGAACTGGGAGAAGAAATCATTATTTCCAACGAAGGCATCCCAGTCGCGAAGTTGGTTCCGTTTCGTACTTCATCCAATCGACGAGCTAGTTTGGGGCAAGATCGAGGGACATTTGTTTTGCCAGAGGACTTTAACGATCCTTTGCCAAAAGAGATTTTGACAGCATTCGAGGGAGATGAAGAGTGAAACTCTTGCTGGATACGCAGTGTTTTTTGTGGTGGTTTGCCCAACCAGATCGATTGAATGAGGAGGCGATCGCACAGATTGCCGATGAAACGAACGAATTGTGGCTTTCTGTTGCTAGTGTCTGGGAAATGGGAATCAAAGTTGCGATCGGAAAGTTACCACTTCCAGAACCGATCGATACCTACATTTCGACGCGCATGATACAGTTAGATGTGCGATCGCTGGAAATTACAGCACCTCATGCCCTGCGAGCGGCTGCGTTACCATTACATCATCGAGATCCCTTCGATCGAATGCTGATTGCCCAGGCTCAGATTGAGGAGATGACGCTTGTGAGTGCTGATTCAATGTTCAAGCAATACAGCGATATTGCTATTCTTTGGGCCGCCAATTCGTGAGATTAATCTCGTTTCCAAGCTCTTCCTGGAAATGTCATATTCTGCGGATATGCTGGTTCAAGAAAGCAAGCAGATAGAGCCTCCAGAGACATTCCCCGTCTCCGATCTAGCAGGTAAAATACTACTATTGGCGGCAGCAGTTATTTCGGCAGATAGAGGCGCGATCGCCCGCAAATATGAAAACCTAATTACAAGCTCAAAAATATCAAAATAGCGATCGCCCTCAACCCGCCATGTTAGGAACAAATCAACTCAGAACAGCCGCTCTCTTAGGACTCCTAAGCGGCCTTCTCGTTTTAGGAAGTTATTATTTAATCGGCAACGAGCAAGGACTTTACATTGGTTTAGCGCTAGCCGCCTTCTCAAGTTTTAGCTCTTGGTACTATTCCGACACGGCAGCGTTAATGGCTTACCGCGCTCGCCCCATCGCCCGCAGCGAAGCACCAGAAATCTACGATATGGTAGCATCGCTGAGTAAAAAAGCCCAAATTCCAGTACCGAAAATCTTTGTAGTTCCCACTCAATCTCCGAACGCATTCGCCACAGGAAGAGACCCGGAACACGCCACAATAGCAGTTACTGAAGGCATCATGAATTTGCTTTCCCGCGAAGAATTGGAAGGCGTTATAGCGCACGAACTCACCCACATCCGCAACCGCGACACCCTCACTCAAGCAGTTGCAGGAACAATTGCCGGTGCAATTACATTTGTCGGGCGAATTCTGACTTTTGGAGCGCTTTACGGCCCGGTAACGCGGGATAGCAGACAAGGCCCGAATCCGTTTGGTTTGCTGTTTTTAATCATTTTAGCACCGCTATCAGCAACCCTAATTCAAATGGCGATTTCTCGAACCAGAGAATTTGCAGCCGACAGCGGTGCGGTGGAAATTACCAATAACCCGATCGGCTTAGCAAACGCCCTGCAAAAGTTGGAGAAACTGGGTCATGAAATTCCCATGCACGGCAATCCTGCGATGTCGCCGCTGCTGATTGTGAATCCTTTTTCGACTAAAGGTTTGCAGTCACTTTTCCGCACTCACCCGCCGACAGAGGATCGCATTCAACGCCTTTTGGAAATCGCGCAGCAGCAAGGTACTCCAGTTATGGCTTACATAAACGGAGTTTGATCGATCGAAAATGCAGCAACAATATGGAGAAACCCGGTGTTTTGAAGCAGCCGGGTTTTTGTATGTTTATCATTGTAACTGTATGGAGCGACTAATTCGATAGGTAGGGGCGATCGCAGTCCGTACAATCATCGCAGTGGCATGGTAGAAATGGATAAGATTGTGAGGGAAAAAATAGGTTGGGTAACACGAGCGTCAACCCAACCTACAAGTAAGGGCGTAAAAGCGATTGCACTATTTATCAAAACTAATAGCTGCTACCGAGGTAAAGGAGGTGTTGGTCTAAAGCATCCCCAAGAATAAGGATCGCTCGGGTTTACCGCATTAGCAAAAACAACTGTATAGCCTTTAGAGCTAGGATATTGCTCTTTGCAAGCATTTTCAACAGAAATTTCATAACGATTAGAGCCTACGAAGCAACGCCAGCCCCAAGCAGTGCGCTCTATCAAATCTGCATATGACCCTCTCCACCGTTGCTGACAGTAGCGGTTTAAGTCAACACCTCCAATACGCTGACTGTTAGAAGATTGAGCTCTAACTTCCTGTCTATTTGAGCGGATCGGTAAACCAACTAGCATACAAGCTAGACCTAATGATATAAAAAACTTGTTCATGAATAACTCTCCATAATTGTTGGCTGAGATAGAAGCTCGCAGTTGCGATCTAACACAGCATTACAGGGTATAACACAACAAGTGTTTAATCCCTAAATTTACGCTTTAATACTTCTCCTATTTTCCTTATAAATCCGAGCTGTGTCTAGCCCAAAATGCTCAATTTTGTTGGCACTTTTGTATGCTACTTCAACTCGCCCTCTATAAAAAATGTTGGGAAATGTTGGGAAATGTTGGGAAATGTTGGGTACAATACAACCAACCCTGACATTGACCCGACTCTATGAACCTTAAGGAAGTGATAAAACTCGCAGACGATCTGGTGTTTGCTAGAACAGGTAAGCATCTCAATGACTTACAAGAGAAGATTCTGCACGGGACGTGGGAAGATGAGGATTACAAAGAAATTGCCAAGGCGGTTAACCGATCTGAGGATCGTGTTAGAGAGGTAGGAATGGAATTATGGCAGACCCTTTCACAAGAGTTGGGAAAAAGAGTCACTAAATCAAATTTTCGCTCAACATTTTCACATTTTGAGCAACACCACAACCAAAGTAGCTATATGATCTGTGGGCATACTTTATACCTAACAGATATACCAAACTCTACCCCGTCAACAGAACAAACATCTAACCCCCAACAAACCCGAACTCTACATCAAGATTTAAGCGAAATGCCAGAGTTGGGCGATTTCTACGATCGCACCCCGGAACTCGACACCCTCACCACCTGGATTCTACAACAACGCAGCCGCCTGATCGCGCTCACCGGCATCAGTGGCATCGGAAAAACATCCCTAGCAGTCCAACTCTTACAGCAAATAAAAGATGAATTTGAATGCGTCATTTGGTGCAGCATCGACGCCTCCTACACCCCAGATAAATTTGAACATAAACTAATACAGTTTTTCTCGCATTCAAAAAAACAAGATTTATCCCCAACCAACCAGAAACGCTTACCGCTGATTAAGTATTTACAAAAGTATCGCTGTTTAATAGTCTTGGATGACATTCACAACCTTTTCTGTAGCGGGGAAGTGGCAGGAAAATATAAACCACAATACGAAGAATATCGCTCTTTATTCAAACAAATAGAAAAATTCTCCCATTCATGTTGCTTTCTGCTAATCGGTTGGGAACAACCGAGAGAAGTGACTCAAGTTAAAAGCCAAAATACTCTTATTCGTACCTTAAAACTCAAGGGTTTAGACATCCCAGCCGGACGGGAAATACTCAGAGATTATGGGTTAGAAGAAAGCGACAAAAGTGAAGCACTCATTCACCGCTACCAAGGCAACCCCCTATGGTTAAAAAGCGTGGCGAGTCTGATTGAAGAGTTGGGAATCAGCGCGAAAGAATTATTAAGAGATGATACAATATTGTTGCCGGAAGATTTGAAAGATGTTTTACAGCAGCAGTACGATCGCACTTCCGAACTAGAAAAACAAGTTATGTCTTTGTTGGCTAGGGAAAACCAGCCAGTCAACCTAGCAAAATTGCTACAAAAAGGACAAATATCATCATCAGATTTACTCAACGCGCTCCAATCTTTATCACGGCGCTGCTTGATAGAAAAACAGGAAAGTCTTTACACTCTCCCACCTGTATTGAGGCAGTATATCAAAGGGTTGTAACCAAAATATAAAATCGCCCTGTGTTATCATAGAATACAAAACTTACAGATATTCGCATTGAAATGTTGTATAACCTGAAATTATGCCAACTATTTTACGAGTAGGCCCTTACCGACTTTACTTTTATAGCCATGAACCGAATGAACCACCTCATGTTCACATTGACAGAGACAAATCATCAGTTAAATTTTGGTTGGAGCCAGTCAGTTTGGCAAACAACCTTGGTTTTAGTGCTAAAGAACTTCGGAAAATACAGTCGGTAGTACAAGAAAATCAACAAACTTTATTGGAGGCTTGGTATGGGTATTTTGGCGATTCGAGCGGACGAGAGAGTTAAGGAGATTCATTTTACAGAAGAAACAATTAGTGTTGATTTGATGGATGGACGAACCATTACTGTGCCTTTAATTTGGTATCCCAGATTGTTTAATGCAACGCCCGATCAAAGGGCAAAATGGGAAGTATGCGGAGGAGGCTATGGCATTCACTGGGAAGAAATCGATGAAGACCTCAGTACAGAAGGAATGCTGCGGGGGGCACCGGCTCCCAAGCCTTCTGCTTGAAAATCTACGAGCTAAGAAATACAAAAAAACGCAGATGATATTTTGTCATCATCTGCGTTTATCTGCGTTAACCTCTGCTTGAATTAAACAGTCCTGGATGCGCTGGGAATAAAGAAACCGGGTTTTTCTCGAATCTGCCGCCTACAGCGCGTCTTCTCAGTAAAAACCCGGTTTCTGGACTCTCATGCTTAAGTGCGATTAAACCCTCTTAAACTCAAGCCGCAACCTTATCTAAAGGCCGCACTTGACCGAGGAATTCGCGAAGTGCGTCACCTTCCACCACTTCTGTTTCCAACAGTTTCTGCGTAATTGTTTCCAACAATTCCCGATTTGCTTTCAGAATATCCAAAGCTTGCTGATGTGCAGTTTCGACAATTTCCTTCACTTCTTGGTCGATCGCCTCAGCAGTTTGAGCACTGACAGCGCGGCGGGCATTTCCCATACCGTCGTTGAGGAACATTGCTTGTTGACCTCGATCGTAAGCTAGAGGCCCCAAAACCTTACTCATCCCGTAAGTTGTCACCATCCGTTCAGCTAAATCAGTCGCCCTTTGCAAGTCATTTGAAGCGCCAGTAGTAATGCTACCAAACACGACTTCCTCAGCCGATCGCCCTCCAAGCAGTGTAGCAATTTGACCGCGCAACTCCGATTCATCTAACAAGAAACGGTCTTCAGTCGGTACTTGCAACGTGTAACCCAATGCTGCCATACCGCGCGGGACGATCGAGATTTTGGCCACTTCGCCACCGCCGGTCAGTGCAGCACCAACCATCGCGTGTCCGACTTCGTGGTAAGCCACAATCTTTTTCTCTTTTTCATTGAGCACCCGGCTTTTCTTTTCCAAGCCGGCCACAACGCGCTCAAACGCCTCAAAAAAGTCTTCCTGCGCTACAGTTAGTCGTTTGTTGCGGGCCGCCAACAAAGCAGCTTCATTGACCAAATTTGCCAAATCTGCGCCCGAAAAACCGGGAGTGCGAGCGGCGACGGCCTTCAAGTCAATATCCGGGCCCAACTTCACTTTTTGAGAGTGAATGTTCAAAATTTCTTCCCGGCCAGATAAATCGGGGCGATCGACTAAAACTTGGCGATCGAAACGGCCAGGGCGCAACAAAGCAGCATCCAAACTTTCTGGGCGGTTAGTTGCAGCCAGCACAATTACCGTAGTATTGCCAGCAGCAAAACCATCCATTTCAGTTAACAATTGATTGAGAGTTTGTTCGCGTTCATCATTCCCCCCAAAGCTAGCGTTACTGCTGCGGGATTTGCCGATCGCGTCCAATTCATCAATGAAAATAATACAAGGAGCCTGTTTCTTAGCCTGCTCGAATAAATCTCTAACTCTTGCAGAACCAACACCTACAAACAGTTCCACAAACTCCGAACCGGAGATGCTAAAAAACGGCACGCCAGCTTCACCAGCCACTGCTTTTGCTAACAGCGTTTTGCCAGTTCCCGGAGGCCCGACTAACAGCACGCCTTTCGGAATTCTCGCGCCAATTGCCGTAAATCTGTCAGGAGTTTTCAGAAATTCAACAACTTCGACTAATTCAGTTTTCGCCTCTTCCACTCCAGCCACATCAG
The DNA here is from genome assembly GCF_036700545.1 of Microcoleus sp. SVA1B4. NCBI lineage: Bacteria > Bacillati > Cyanobacteriota > Cyanophyceae > Oscillatoriales > Microcoleaceae > Microcoleus > Microcoleus sp. SVA1B4. Next base: position 775 of record NZ_JAUBPB010000099.1, on the reverse strand, counting down.
CAAAAGTAATTTTCGCCGATTCGCCTTCTACATAGACCTTAGCCTTGCTTTTGCCGATCGACAGCGCACCCTGTGGCCCACCGCCCTGCCTGTTCATGAAAAATTGAAAAATCGCCACAAAAATCAGCGGCGGAACCACCCAGCTTAAAACACTGCCGATCCAGCCATTTTTAGAAGGGGGAGTTGCCGCAAATTCAACGCCTTTTTCTTGCAAAAGTTTAGGTAATTCCAGGTCAAAAATCGGCGTAGTTGACAGCACTTGACCGGGTTTGTCACCTTCGCCTTTGAGTTGGTAGCGAATTTCATTTTGACCTACCGAAGCTCTGACTACATCTTGTTCTTGAACCTGATGGACGAACAAGCTGTAAGGAACTTGCGGAATTTGGGGGCCGAACAAATTGGGCAAAAAGATATTCGCCAGCAAAAACAAACTTGAGAGCAATAACAAGACATTGCTAATTTGTCGAAAACGAGGTGGTTGGGGCTGGTCTTTAATGGCCATTGATAACTGTCATCCTTTGATTTAAACCAGTTTTATTCATCTATCTTCTCATCAAATACCCACACACTGTTAAGCGGATTTCCTCACTTTATCGGGTGGGTTAACCCGCTAGCACGGAGTTGCTATTATTAACAATGTTTTTTTTTAGGAACCGCGAAGACGCTAAGGACACGAAGGAAGGGAAGAGAGGAGCGTTATATAGCAACCCTAAATCATTCGCGTAATTATTGTAGGGGCAATCCCACGCCCGGTTGCCCCGATAGATAGGGGGTA
>NZ_JAUBPB010000098.1:0-19811 GCF_036700545.1 Microcoleus sp. SVA1B4 | reverse complement strand
CCGTCCAAAAAGGACGGGCGGGACGCCCATCCCACAATAACAATTAAAATTGTAAGTTATTTAATTCGCGATCCTAAAGAGTAATATCATGTCCGATCGATTGACCATAATATTCCGGCCGGGGCGGGTTTTTGAGATTGTCAATTATTGGCAGATATTGGCAGGTTTACCCGCCCCTACATGATTTTGGGCGAAGCGAAGCGGAGGGAATCGACCGGACATAATATAACGGGTTTTCGCAATTTGTGGGAAATTCGTTTAAGCGGGCAAAAATAACTCATTTCTCACTGCGATTTCAAAAATTAAACTTGCCCGAAACCAGCGCCGAAATACAGTAAAATACTTAATTTTATGTTATTTTTTACTTTTTTATACTGACTAATTCAAAGTTCTAAAGGAGCAATAGCGTTAAACAAATTTTCTAGGATAAATCGCAGCAAAGATTGAGTTGCTAATATTAAACCTAATCGAGCTTGGGCGAGTTGTGGCTGTTCTATTTTAACTTCTCCCCAAATTCGGCACTGGCTGTAAAAAATCTGAAATGCTTCGCTCAAACTATTGGCTAATTTGAAATAATTGACAGGTTGTTCGCGTTTTTTTACCTCAAAATTAGGATATAAATTGTCTAGCACTGTTAACAGTTGGGATATTAAACGGCGTTCTGCTGGATGCACTAACCGCAGTCGATCGCCCTCGTCAATCCAAGGGATAGGATTTGGACTCGCCAGCGACCAAATTTGCGGCGCTGTAGCGACATCGGGCTGGGCGATCGCAATTATCCGATCGCGGTGGGCCATTCGCAGCAGGGAACAGCAGCGCGCGTGGCTGTACTGAATGGGAAACAGTCGATCGGCACATACAACAGAAGATAATATTTTAGATTCTGAAACTGGGAGGTTCGTTTGAGCTAAACGCTGCAACCAGACGGCTAAACCTGCATCAGTCAACTCCAACTCAATAATTCCCGCCGGCGCGACTTTAACTGCGAAATCCGGGTAGCACAGCGGTTGGAGTGTTTCGGCCAACTCGGCCGCGATTGTCTGCGGTGTCTGCTGCCAAGTTTTAGCCAATTTCAGGGCGATCGCAGACAGGTACAGCAGCCGCGCGCTATCTTTACTCCGATTTAACGGAATTATTGCACCATTCTCAATAAGCTTTTTATGGGCGGGCAGGATGCCCACCCCAAAATCAAATTCACTCTTTGTGGAACAGGCATCTTGGGCGGGCAGGATGCCCACCCCACAACCAAATTCACTTGTTGTGGAACAGGCATCTTGCCTGTTCTTGAGAACAAATTCATCTCTTGTGGAATGGGCATCTTGCCCGTTCTTGAGAATGGTGCCACCTATGAGATTTAATGGAATTTTCCCTAGTGCCTCTTGCTGGCCGATCGCCCTTTGGAACCTGGAAAGCAAGAAACACTTCACTGTAACTTCCGGGCACTGCTCCATATTTGCTGTATCCATATCGGCTCATCCTACCGTAAGAGCAACGATCGACTGTTACCGCTTGCACTTTTCTTGTACGTTAAACTGCTGATCTCAGAGATAGTCGATCGGCTCCCCCGGACGAGGCTACATCGAATTAATCGGCTTTCTAGCGATTTTTTTGCTAAATATACAATAATTTACGACAAATTTTTTGCTGAACTATACCATTTTGATGTATTTTTTGCTACATTAAATATTTCGGTAAAACTAAGAAAAGTCAGCACAGTTAAGAAGCGTGCAAGCTCGATCGGGGGTTGGTTGTCTCACTTGGTATCGCACTGCTGGCAGAAGCTGTTTTTCTCACTCTTAAATATATCCCAGAGCCTCACTTATGCAATCAACTTCCACATCTGTAGAGACTATCGATCGACCTTTTATCACTTGGCAGCGAATTATCGACTGGGCCCAGGAACACTACCGCTGCCGGACTTTTAGCAAAGACGAGCGGATTCCCGCAAGACCCGGACTGCTGTATTTAGTCCAGAAAGGTTCTGTGCGGCTCGTAGGCAGTGCTCAAGTTAGCGCTGCTGCGGGGAAGTCAAAATCCGCTGACAAAACTACAGAAGAAGCTTTTTTGGGCTTCGTTGGCGCCGGTCAGCCCTTTGAACTGGTTGCTCAGTCTCCGTTTACTCTCCAAGCTTACGCTCATGCCGATCAAACTCACGTAGTGTGGATGTACTGGCACGACTTGGATAATTGGCCTCACTTTCGCAGGGAAATTTTGGATGCGTTTCGCTACCAACACCAGCGGAAACTTCTCTGGCTGAGCACTTTGGGACAGCGCCGCACGATCGACCGACTGCTGGGATTTCTCACTTTGTTGATCGAAGAGTTCGGCGAACCTTACGTAGGTGACGGCGAACCAGACGTGGTTCGGGGCTACCGACTGCCTTGGACATTGACTCACGCTCAAATTGGCAGCGCAATTGGCTCAACGCGGGTGACGGTGACGCGCCTGATGGGTAAGTTGCGATCGAAAGGTTTGATTAATACTGAGGATGATAATTTAATCTGTTTGCCGGCTAAGTCTAACCCCCAAAAGACAAAAAACCACAAGCAGGAGGTAGAAGATTCCTTGGAAGATTCCCTGGAAGATGAAGATTCCCTGGAAGATGAAGATTCCCTGGATGATGAAGATTCTCTCGAAGAATCTGCATAAAATCCTGCGGGAAATTGCCAACAAACAGCGCGTCACTATTAGTTTTGGGCAGTCGCGCTCGATCGCTCGACAGTGTAGGATAAATTGTGTAAACTTTTCCCGTTCTCGAAAGGTGCGACTGACAATGACCGATGACAAGCAAAAATCTTCAATCCCGAACAATCAGCAACGGGTGGTATTCTGCGACTTTGACGGCACGATAACTGTTGAAGAAACTTTTGTGGCAATGCTCAAGCATTTCGCACCGGAACTGTCGTCTCAACTGATGCCTGAAATCTACGCTAGAAGGCTGAGTTTGCGATCGGGAGTGAGACAGTTACTAGAGTCTATTCCCTCGGAACGTTACGGGGAAATTGTGGAATTTTCTAGGGGAAGGCTGATGCGGCCGGGATTGGTGGAATTGCTGGATTTTTTGGACGAAAAAAAGGTAGATTTTGCGATCGTTTCCGGCGGTCTTCGGATTATGGTAGAGACGGTAATGGGCGATTTGGTACACCGGGCGAGGGTTATTTACGCTGTGGATGTGGACGCTAGTGGCCCTCGCTTGCAAGTCAATTCTGAGTTTGAAGGAGATGAGGAATTGGTGTCTAAGGTGCGGGTGATGGGCCAGCACCCGGCCGAGGAACAGGTGGCAATCGGAGATTCGCTGACGGATTTTAATATGGCTTTGCAGGCTTCGTCGGTGTTTGCGCGCGATCGGCTTGCCCAGTATCTAGACGAACAGCAAAAGCCTTATACTAAATGGGATAATTTTTTTGATGTGTTGGAAAATTTGTCCCAAAAATGGAATTGAAACTATCGCCTTTCTCAGGTAATATAAATTCCGTTTGCATCGGTATTGTACGATGTTAAATTTTGTAGGGGCGGGTTCACCAACAATAATTGCCCATAATAAACAATATAATAAACCCGCCCCCGTGCAGATAAGTCCGATGCTACTGGATTTGATATAAGGTACGCAGTGCACACCCTACTTTTAGATAAACCAGCGCAATTCCTATTAACGTAAAAAGTAGATTAAAAACTGAGGATTTGTCAAGAATGAGTGGTGATTTGAGATCGGATTTAATTGCAGCAGCCAAACATTTTTACGATCGCGGTTGGATGGTTGGGACTGCTGGCAATCTTTCAGCCCGCTTACCAGATGGCAGTTTCTGGATTACCGCTAGTGGCCGCGCGAAAGGGCAGTTAACTGAACAAGATTTTATCAGAATGAACTTAGACGGCGCAATTGTCGAGCAACCTGTTGCCGACAGCCGCCCTTCGGCCGAAACCAGCATTCATTTAGCCGTTTACAATTGTTTTCCAGACGCGAAAGCTTGCTATCACGTCCACTCCATCGAGGCAAATTTAGTTTCTCGGCTAACCGCAGGAGATGCAGTGCCTTTACCGGCGATCGAAATGGTGAAAGGTTTGGGGGTGTGGGAGGAAAACCCGCAAGTGTCGATACCCCTCTTTACAAATTATTTAGAAGTCCCTAAGATAGCCAAGGAAATTTGCGAATTCTTTGCCATTTGTGCGCCCTCTGTACCCGCTTTGTTAATTCGCGATCACGGCATCACAGTCTGGGCAGACTCGCCAGCCGCCGCCTACAATTACGTAGAAATTGTAGAATACATTTTTCGCTATACGATCGCAGCCCGCCAATTAAATTTAGATTTGAAATTTTAGATTTTAGATTAAGCGGTGCATGGATTCGGAGGCTTGGGGATTTGAGATTAGGAAACGAGAAAATATTCAGAATAGGCAACAATTATGGCTAAATATACCAGAATTTTATCCATAGATGGAGGCGGAATTAGAGGAATTATTCCCGCGCAAGTTTTAGTTAGCGTTGAGTCAAAGCTGCAACAGAAAAGTGGCAACCCAGATGCGAGAATAGCTGACTATTTTGATTTAATCGCGGGAACGAGTGCGGGAGGAATTTTAACTTGCATCTATTTGTGTCCCGATGCCGAAAATCCCAGCAGGCCTCGGTGGGCAGCCCAAGACGCTGTTAATTTTTCGATTGAGAGTGGCCGCGACGTTTTTCAGACTTCATTGTGGCAAAAAGTCAGATCTCTAAATGGTGTGAGAGATGAGAAATATCCCAGCGAGCCCTTAGAAAAATTATTTTGGGAAAATTTTAGAGATTGCAAACTCAGCGAACTGCTAAAACCTTGTTTAATTTCCAGTTACGACATCGAAAGGAGAAAAGCTCACTTTTTCGATCAAATAGATGCTAAAGAATATCCAGCCGAAGACTATTTTATTAGAGATATCGCCAGAGCCACATCGGCAGCTCCCTCTTATTTTGAGGCTTCTAAAATCTATTCTTTTAGCAATGAATGCTACGCTTTAATTGACGGGGGAGTATTCGCCAACAATCCCGCACTTTGTGCTTATGCAGAAGTTAGAAATAAATTCAGAATTCCTGACAATGACTCCTACCGAGGCCCGAAAGCAAAAGATATGGTAATTTTATCCTTGGGAACCGGAGAAGCTCAGAAAAAATACCCCTACGAAAAAGTAAAAAATTGGGGTCAAATTGAGTGGGTAGAGCCTTTGATTAATATCATGATGACGGGAGTTGCTGAAACTGTAAATTATCAACTAATTCAAATTTATGATGCGGTTGAAAAACCGAATCAATATTTGAGAATTACTCCCGATTTGAGCCACGAACAACCGCTGCAGATTGATGATGCCTCGGAAGAGAAAATATCAGATTTGCTGAGAATTGGCAAAGAGCAAGCCGAAAAGAATAATGAACAGTTAGATAAGTTTATCGACTTGTTACTTGCTCCCGTAGTCCTAGGATTTTAGATTTTAGTCATATTGTAGGGTGGGTTGGGCGCGGCGATTAAGTTAAGTCACCAATAAATAAATCTTAAACCGCGTCTAACCCACCAACCGCAGGGCCCAGAGACAAAAAATATATGTTGACAAATCGTGCAATAATTGCTGTACAATTGCGTAAATCTCTATTTAGCAATGCTTCGCCCTGTTTGCAATTAATCGCGAGCCGTCAGTAATTGGTTAAAAAATACCAAGAAAAGCGCGATCGACATTTAGATGAAACCTTCAATAACAGGTGGTTTCAGCGGTTTTTTTTGACGTTGTTCCTGGGGGGCCAAGTGCTGCTACGCATACTCCAAGGCAAAATTGACCGTCGCAAAATCATGGAACATTTAGTAACAGTAGGCCTGGATTCTTTCCGATCCGTGCTGCTAATAGCCTTTTTTGGCGGCATGATTTTTACATTTCAATCAGCCAGAGAATTGGTGCGGTTTGGGGCAGTTGGGGCGATGGGAGGTGCGTTTGCTGTGGCATTTTGTGGCGAATTAGCACCACTTTTAACGGCGGGCGTGGTGGCGGGACAAGTAGGTTCGGCCTTTGCGGCGGAGATAGGAGAAATGCAGGTGACGGAACAAATAGACGCCCTGTATATGTTAAGAACAAATCCGGTTGATTATTTAGTAGTGCCGAGGGTGATAGCTTGCTGCATCATGCTGCCGATTTTAACAATTTTTGCGGTAGCGGTGGGAATTTTGGGCGGGCTATTTGTAGCGGTTCATTTTTATAATTTGGAACCGTCGGTATTTTTGGAATCGGTGCGGACTTTTTTGGGGCCTGGGGATTTAGTAACTGTGGTGATTAAAAGTTTTATTTTTGGGTTGATAATTGCCCTTGTCGGTTGCGGTTGGGGATTGACGACGGTGGGCGGAGGGAAAGGAGTAGGCCAAGCTGCAACGGCGGCGGTGGTAACTTCTTGGGTGTTGATTTTTGTAGCAGATTTCTTTTTATCGTTGTTGATATTTCACGAGTTGAGGATGCTCAAAGGTTGATAATCTTGGCGATTATAGCAGGATTCAGGAGTCATTCGATTTTAGATTTTAGATTTTAGATTTTGGATTGACCCCACGGATAAATGCGGGGGACGCAAGGATTTTAGATTTTAGATTTGGGATTGATTCCATGGATAAATCACGTGGCGGGTACTATCAAGAAATTCTTGGTCAAGATGCTTAAATATTAAGGGTTTGAACAATCATCAACCCGAGTGCCACCAGGATTGCTATAAAATAACATGAAGATTTTTTAAACCGCAGATGAACGCAAATAAACGCCGATAAAATTGCATCAGCGTTCATCCGTGTTCATCCGCTGATATCTGCGGTTTAAAACTCTCAACTTCAGATGGTAGATTGGAGAAGGAGAAAGGAGGGCGATACACTCGAATTGCCTGGATTGGAACTTTCCGATCTGTTTCGGGAACGATTTCGAGGGTGTGTTTGGAGTTGCTCAAATTCTGAGCCAATGTTGTAGAATACTCGCGGCTTGAATCTGTAATTTGTGGAGGAACGTATGAATCAACAAACATTGGTCGCACTTGCCAGGAAATTTCAAAGCCTTTAGGCGTCGGTTTTTTAGACTCTTCATAAGAATTTTTCAGCCACCAGTTTCTCGGTTCAATCACGACGCGGCCAGAGTTTGAGACAAACATTTCGTCGTTTGTACCGCTGCCGTCGTAACCTGTTTTAGAACCTATAACGTCAAATTTAAACTTGCTGGCGTCGCTGTTAATTTCAGTGATTATGGCCTTCCAATCTTCGACGATTAGCGGTTTTTGACTGGATATTTGGATGATGGCCGGCAAACCGACGCCAAGAGTAACGCTAGGTCTGGTGATGCTGTAAAGTTCAGGAAATTCTGAGGGTTTTTTGCCGTCGATCGCAATTATAGCAGAAATTGCCTTGCCGTTGAAGGTTTTATCGGCGATCGCATCTATTCTATTTCCTTCAAATTCTAAAACCAACTTGCCATCTTGCCACTTAACATCCCTGCCAACCGTATAGGTTTTTACTAAATCCTGCGGCGGTTGAGGAGAATTTGGCTTGTATTGCAGATGCGGTTTTATCAGGGCCGCTAGGAGAAAGTTTCCCCAATCGTTGAGGTGAATGCTGTCGCTCAATAGCTGTTGTGGCTGCAAGCGATTGTCTTTCAAATACCTGCGCCAAGGTTCGCGAATTTCGGCGATTTCGCAGCCGTATTTATCGGCCAACTCCGGCAGCCATTGAGTAGAATGAGTGTTGTGCCATTCGTATCTTTTGACTGAATTTGGATCGTCGCTGTTGTCGGTCGGCATCCAGTCGATGTGGTCTGAATGCAAGAGTATTTCGCTAGCAGTGCGGCTGCGGACATTGGCAATTATGGCTTCGTAATCTTCACCGCCTCCGTAGACGTGAAAAATTAGCAAGTCTGGATAAAAAGGATACAAATCGTGTTCGCTGGGACGGATTAAAATCGGGGCGCCAAATCCTCCGATGGCCCGATTTTCCACAATCAAATCTGCATTGGGAAATCGCTGTCTTAAATCCTTCACTACATCTTTCCACCAATCTTGTTCTGTGATGGATTGACCGTAGAATAGGATACGCACTTGGCGGCGGTCTGTTGGAGTGCTAGCAGCAAGTAGCCCCATCGTCCTTTGAATCCTTGCTCCAAAACTAGCATTATTTTCAATAGGAGCGGGTGGGGGGAATGGCGTATCGGCTGCTATTTTTTTGATGAGCGGAACTAACAGAAAGCTCAGACACAAAAAAAGCAGCCACAAGTAGCGATAAATCTTGGATTTTCTGCTATTTCCTGGGTGTTTTGCCATTGTTTTATTTTTCCCTGTCCGTTTCACTTCGCTCAAGGCGACTGTGGGATGAATGCTACCCCTCTATCAGTAGCTGTAGCCTGCTTATGGGCGCACCTCACCAGTAGCTGTAGTTTAGCCTGTATGGAAATATATTACCAACTTGAGCGAGACAAAAAGTGATATAATACCAGCTAATTAATTGCACTCCGATCGATCGCACGTCAAATGGATTACAAAACAGCCCGCAGTTTTCTGATCGACCAAGGAACCGCCCTGGAAACCAAGAAAAATCCCGACGCCTTCCTGATGCGTCTCAAACAAGGTCAACCGCCCGTACCCGGACAGGTGACATCGATTTTATTAGCTTTAAAAATATTGTTTGAGAGTCTGCAAGAATCTCCAATGCTCGATCGACAATTAATCTCGGCACTGCATTTACTGTCAGTAGAAGGTTTGCAGCAATTTGAAGCTGGACTCCGCAGAGGAGTTTCTTGGCCACCGCTGCTGAAGGAAGACTTAAATCGAATTGCGATCGCAGTCAAGAATATCTTTTCCGGCGTCTGGCAATAATTAGCTCAGCAACCACCGATCCCGATACCCACCGCCAGCCAACTCAATTTTTTTTATACAATTATTTGTAAAATTTTATGTTAATCTTGCTACATTTACCCTCGAATTGTGGCATCTTAATATAAGAATCACTTCAAACAAACAATTGGAGATACTACTCATGAACGCTGAAGAAAAAGCTAGACAACTAATTGCACGAGAAAGGCAGCATAGCGAACACTTGCACGAATCTATGCTCAATCGTTCCTCCCACGAGCTAGAAACACATGGGGAGGGAATTGCTGAAGAAAAAGCCAGAGAATTAATGGCTCAAGAACGGCAGCACAGCGAACACCTGCACGACTCTATGTTAAGCCGTTCTTCCCAAGAGGTAGAGGCATCGATCGCACCGGATGACACTGACAAATAAATTTTGTAAACACAAGACTTACGGACACATACCAATAAACCTGGTTTTTATACCATTTTTCATACCATAACAAAGGGCTGTAAAAATGTTTTTGTATAAACAACCAGGTTTCTGAGTCTTGCAATAGTTCAGCACAGCAAAACTCTACTCAAATCGAGGAGGATTTTAGGTGCAATCAAAACAGCCCCTGCTCGGTTGGCCGCCGCTATCACAAGCATCCACGCGCCATATATAGCAATAGAAAATGCCAGGTTCTACTCCTCGCGAAAGCTTTCCAGGGATGCCAAAAGAGCTGGCAGTCCCGCTAGCGCAGCCGACACCAGAGCCTCATCTTTGTAAACTCGAGATAGCCGAATACGGGTACTTTTAGACGCAGAGGTGAAAGAGCCTCGCCGTTGGGAATTTCCGGTTTCAACCCGCCCTAAATTTTGTGTTTCTCGCGTCACGCCAAACATAGCAGTATCCTCGCAGTATCGTCAATTAATCCCTAAATATGCGCCCGTAAATTTTCTCACGGCTTGCTGTATGTTTCTATTATTACTCAGATAGGTAACAGAGATGAAAGCATGAAATAATTATTCACGATAGATAGGGATCAACTTAAACTGCTTAAGGGCTTTTATTAATTTGTTACACGGCGGGTTTGTTTCAGCCGCCCACGACGACACAGACACCAGCAACCAAAATCACCGATTTCACAAGAGGAACCCGGATCAATGATGCTAACTCTTAGTGCAGCAACAGTTATAAGTCAAATCAGGCCGACTGTCGAAAGCTTGCGCGATGGAGACTACCGCTACCGAGACTCCTTTGCGATCGATCGACCTTTTCGAGAAATTCAATTTCGCAAACAAGCCAGATACATCACCGGCAGCGATTCAGACAAACGCACGGGCAAAAGTTACTGCTTCCGGGGCATCCCCCAGCACAACAACATTATTAACATCACGGTAGCGATCGAAATTTCCCCAAAAACAGCACAGAAAACCGAGTGGAAATTAGCACCGGGAAACCCCATTAATTTCGACAGGCTTTATCCCCTGCAAGCAGGGCCGGGATTAGAATTGTACAAATGTTTGACAGCATTTTTACCAAAATTGAAGGATTAGTTATTCGTGACTTATTAGTGGTTATTTCTTAATCGCTTTGCCTTGTTAATAACCAATAACATTCGTTAACCGTTAACAGTTAACACTTAACAGTCAACCGTCAACATTTAACTCCCTAAGAACCAGCATTTTCCAATTCTTCCCGCAGCATTTCCCGGTAGACTTTCGGCAAACGAGAACTCATAGAATTGGTTTCAATTCCATATCCCAAACTCGTCCAAGTTCCCGAAAGCATCCGCAACACGTCAGTTAATCTTTCCTGCCGCAACATCTCAGGAATATCAGCTTTCCAAAACTTGCGATCGCTCAACCAAGCATAAACCACAGCATCCTGATCTTCTGGTTCAAAACTGTAATCTTCCCAGAATAAAAAATTAGCACGACGCGCCTGATAGCGCTTAGCCTTCTCCTTCCAAGTCGTAGTCAGAAATTGATACCTGCCCGCAGCGGTAGTACACCTGCCTCGATTCGGGCCATTAACAATCTTCACGCACCAGTCAGGATGGCGGCTCAAATCTAATATGTATTTGCCACCGTAAACAACGTGATAAGGGCGAGCAACATTCGACTCGCTAGCAGAAATAGTACGCATCAGCGCCCGAATATAAGGATCGCCCGTTTTAATAGCCAGCGGCGGGAATTTTCCCCGCCCGCTTACCGACTGCGACAACTGCTGATTTCCCCGCAAACTGTCAACCAAAAAAACACCGCCGCCAATCACAGCGCCGATTAAAAGTATAAATCCGAGGATTTGAATCTCTGCTCGCCTCAGCAAACCTCTTTTGCGACGGCTCAATTTCTCAGCTTCTAGCCAACTCATTTCCATTTCCGAAATTTCGGCCAATTTTCGGGCCGCCCGCATCCGGCGCACCCGAAAATCGTATTGATATAGCGGCGCGGCTACCAGCGTTAGACTCGATAAAACCCCCGCCAATTTAATCAGCCAGAAATCTAATTCACCGGCTACGGCAACATTTGTCAGAGTAGATATTCCTGTTAGTAATTGAGCCGGATCGATCGATCGCGCGGGCCAATAAAAAATCGAAAGTTGCACCAACAGCGACAGATTAAATGCAAAAAAAATCACTACAACAGCATTCAAGCCTTCTCGCAAGTGCGATCGAATACCCGTATGGCGGCGCTTGAACTTGCGCGCAACGCGAAAGCGCCCCGGCAGCATAATTAGTAAGGGATTTAAGATTTTGACTGCTAAAAAGTGACAAACAAAGAACACAGGCAACTGAATCAGCCAAGCCGCCAGCAGTAGAGTCAGAAAGCCGATATTGTCGCTGACAAAAGGAATGCCCCTGCGAAGGACAAAACTAAAACTCTGAGCGAGAGCAAATGCCCTTAACCACGAAATCGGATAGGGGAACCAAGCTGGCCACTTGAGAGTTTTCATGCTGGGAGAACGAAAGTTTAAGGGCGAATGGTAAAACTATTAAGATTTTGCCAGATTTGGCGATCGGAAAACTGGCAATTCCCCTGCGGTTTGTACTGATGGGACTTGCGCGCTGATGCCCAGAAACCGGGTTTTTTAACCAAAAACTTGCCTAAAACCCTCAATCTCGGTAAAAAAACCCGGTTTCTTTGTTCGCTACCTGGGCCTAAAGAAACCGGGTTTTTTACCTTTGTGCTGGCTGCAACGGGTATTTTCGTGAAAAAACCCGGTTTCTGGGCACCCGTGCGTCCTAATTCAATCAAATCACACTGGCAAACAACTCCTCAAAACTCTTTTGCGGAGCCTCCGACTTCGCCACAATTTCCACAACCTTGTTGCGAGAAGTCGGCTGAAACAGCGCCTCCACGCACACTTGGGCTACCTTGGTGCGGGGAATGCTGCTCTCAAACATTTTGTCCGCACCAGTCATGACGATCGCATCTGAATTATCCTCATTTTTGAGACCGCCCGGACGGACGATCGTATAAGTTAGGCCGCTTTTTTGCAAATACTCCTCGGCTTGTTTCTTCCAAACGAGAATCAGCCAGAACAAATTCAGCGGGTGAAAAAACTGAGAGACGCACAGAGAAGTCACCAGCACAAAATGCTCAATGCCCTTAGCCTTAGCTGCATCCACCAAATTTTTAGTACCTTCAAAATCCACCTTGTAAGGCGCTGTCGGGTCAAAACCAGGGGCCGCCCCTGTCGCGCACAGCAATACCGTACTATCGCCGATGGCATTGCCCAGGGAAGTCGCATTTAATACATCCCCTGTAACTAACTCAGCCTCCGGTGGTAAAATTTGTCTAGCTGTCTCTAGATTTCGGACTAAGGCGCGCACGGGAATACCTCGCTTGACTAATTCTGCGACGATTCGGCGGCCAGTCTGACCTGTGGCTCCTGCTACAAATGCTTTCATATGTCGAGTTATGCTGAACTAGGGTAAGTTTTGTTGCTATCAATTTCTCAATTGTAGGGAGGAAACTCCCTTAACACATCCCCAACCCGACCGGTGCGTATTACAGGAGAGTATAGAATGAAGCAAGATTCCGCTGAATATCAAACTTTTGAAGCTTCTGACGAAAATTACTACCCAGATGCGAGTTTCCGACAGCCCGAAAGTGGAAGCGCGGATGCACCAGAGGAAGTTGAGCCGATTTGGTTTCACACGCATTTTGAAGACAGCATGGAGATGTACGCCGATGCGGAGACGGTGGCGAAGCATTTGAACAACCACAAGAGTTGGTTTTGCCAGTGCGCTTCGCCGATGAAGGCCCAGCCGATCGGAGAAAACGGCTATGATTTATTAATCGGGCGTTTTGGGGCTTTTGGCTACCGCGTTGAAGCGAGAATTGGTTTAGAATTGCTGCCGCCGGATGCTGAAGGCTGCTATTTGATTAAGACTATTCCGGTTCCCGATTATACCTCGCCTGGGTATGAAGTGGATTTTCGATCGGCAATGAAGCTAGGGGAGATACCGTCTCAGGAGTTTGCCGCCGATTGGCCGAGATCGGAACGTGCTAAGCTGCCGCCTGTGATTACCATTACTACCTGGAAGCTGGATTTGGCTGTGGGGGTTTGCTTTCCCAAGTTTATTCGATCGATGTCTCAACCTTTAATAGAAAAAACCGGCGATGCGCTTTTGGAAAAAATCATCAAACAAGTTAACCGGCGCTTGACTTATAAAACTCAGGTTGTTTTTCACGAAAGTTTGGGCATTCCTTTTCCGAAAAATCCTAAGAAACATTAAGCATACTTACGCTTTAACCTGTACAGCATTTAAATTGTATGTTAAGTGTGGGAGTTCCTGCCCAACCCCTACTCCCCATAAGAGTAAAGATTTATTTGACTCTGCAATTTAAATGCGGATTAGCTTAACTCACATTTGTAGGGTGTGCACTGCACACCTTACTCATAAGTGCGATCGTCATAACTCATACCCTCGTAGATTTTCGACTTCTGCGTGAGCGCTCAGTCGCACAATTTTAGATTAAATTATGGGGAATAACTGATTTTGTATGGGTTGGGATCGCGAGCCTAAAGTTGCTTTTTTGAAACTGATATCACTTTCTCCGGGTGCTTAGAGCGAGCCTTATGCCTAGGTTTTTGAATCCAACACTTGCTTTACCAGTTAACCCCAATCATCAAGTTATTGCTAATAAAATTTAAGGGTAAAGTCATGATTGCATTTTGACATATAGCAATTCTTGCAAAAGTCGTAATTTTTTTACCCCACCCCAACCCTCTCCGAACGCGCTGGGAGTCCGTAAGAAATTCACAAATTATTTAGGATTGCTATATACTGATTTCTTATCAGTGGAATTAGTTTTTATTATGATGGGTCAATTTAGCACAGGGTTGGACACAATAGTTTCAAGTCAGATGCCCTCAAGTTCGACAGTATTGTTATTAAAAGATTCTGCTTCTTTCATCATGCTTTCCCTCCTTATTGCCTGATGATTAAGCAGTGTAGCCGACGCAGTTTAAAGGTGGCTGCGATCGCCCTCCGAAACTAGCAAGTGTCTCAGATCACAAGGCAGATCGATCGCCCTCACTGCCAAAAAACGTAAAGTTATGTCAGATTAAGTAAGGGGTTATACAATAACTCTTGCCATATCTGTAGAAAGTTATGACAACGAAACTAAGAGCTACACACACAGAGAAAATGGAGAGAGACTTGCACCAGTTGAGGGCAGACCAAGAACTGATTCTCAATCAAGTAGACAATGCGATCGCTCTGTTCGACTCGTCTGATTGCTTAGTTTTGTTTAACAAAAAATTGGCGGGAATCTGGGAACTGTCCCCAGAATGGCTGGAAACAAAGCCGAAGTGCCACTTGCTGTTTGCGGAAATTGTCGATCGGGGTTACTTGTCCCTTCAGCAGTGGCAAGAGTTTCAGCAAGCACTCGAAAAATCTCAGGATGAAAGTTTATCATTTTATTTCGAGCAATCCAATGCGGTTTGTTTGGAGGTGTGCGCCACGATTACCAACAGCGGCGGACGGCTGTTTACCTTTAGAGACGTTACGGTATACCGAAACTCCCAAGCTAGCTTGAACGCAGAAGTCAGGCGTCTGAGCTTTCTTTTAGGTTTAACCGAACGCCTGCAAAAATCTGACAGTTTGCAAGAAATAGGTCAGTTTGCCCTCACCTATTTAGTAGAGGCAATGAATGCAGCTTTCGGAGATGTCAAGGTGATTAACGGCAAAGGAAACGATCGCCAAGCGTCGGGGATTTGCAACCAAGTTTCTAGTCAATTTTTGGCTACTTACGGGGAACCAGTAGTCGCAGGAATGCAAGAATTGCTCGACCAAGGCATTCCCTACGGCATCGGTTTGCTGTGGGAAGTGGTGAAAACTGGTAAACCTGTGTTTGTCGAGGATTATGCCCAACATCCCAATGCCGTGCCGGAATTTCGCCATCCGGGAATCGGACAACTCGGTATTTTTCCGATCGCAGCTACCAACGGCACAATCATCGGAGTGCTGACGCTGGAGTCCCGCAACATCAAAAAACTGCAAGCCGCCGTCCACCAAGACGTACTCGAAGCTGCTTGCCGGACTCTGGGGGCGGCGATCGAGCGGGCTCAGACACAAGAGAACTTGCGCCAAGTTAACGAAGAATTAGAGTATTCTTCTCAGTTGAAATCCGAGTTTTTAGCCTCAATGTCCCACGAATTGCGGACGCCTCTCAACAGCATTCTCGGCTTTTCTGACTTGCTGCTGCGGCAAACGGCCGGACAGTTGAGCGATCGACAAATCAACTATGTAGAACTGATCGAAAAAAGCGGCCAGCACTTGTTGCAGCTAATCAACGATATTCTCGATCTTTCTAAAATTGAAGCCGGGAAAGTAGAACTCAACTTACAGCCTGTTCGCGTTCAAGAACTGGCGACAGACTGTATGAAAATGATGCAGCCACGGGCAGACAAAAAGCGGATCGGTTTGTCTTTAGAACTCGACAACCGTATTACTAAAGTTTGGCTCGACGAACGGCGAGTGCGACAAATTGTGATTAATTTACTTTCCAATGCCATCAAATTTACCCCCGAACAGGGACAAGTTAAACTCAGCGGGCGTCTGGCCTACGGCAGCGAAATAGACGGCGACTACCGGCCGGATTGTTCTCCTGTAAATGCCAGCACTCCTTATTTTTGTTTTGAGGTGGAAGACTCCGGCATCGGCATTCCTCAAGACCGCTGGCACTTGCTATTTCGACCTTTTCAACAGGTAGATTCTTCCCTGACTAGGCGCCACGAAGGTACAGGTTTGGGTTTGGCTTTGACTAAGCGTTTGGCAGAATTGCACGGGGGAACTGTTTCTTTTCAATCTGTTTGCGATCGGGGAAGTCTTTTCCGCGTTTGGCTGCCTTTGACGGAGATGCGTCAACAGTTGGGAAACTTTGCTTCTTGTGCTTTGGATACCAAGTTAGTTCCTGCTTCTGCGATTGCCTTACCAATTGGCAGCAAGCGGATTTTGGTTGTCGAAGACCAGCCTTTTAACCAAATGTTAATTTCTGAGGTGATGGAATTGGAGGGGTACGGGGTAGAGATACTTGCGGATGGGAAGGCAATGGCCGATCGTATTCTCGCCGCCTCTGCTGCCCCGGAGTTGCTGCCGGATTTGATTTTGATGGACATTCAGTTGCCGGATGTGGACGGCTTTGAGTTGATGCGCCGAGTCAAAGCAGATCCTGTCTGGGAGTCGATACCGATGATTGCGGTGACGGCGATGGCGATGCCCGGTGACAGTCAGCGATGTTTGGAAGCTGGCGCTTCTGCTTATTTAAGCAAGCCACTGGATTTGAATTTGACGATCGCAACTGTCCGTTCTTTTCTCGGCTAACAATAATTATTTGCAGTTCCAGCACTGCCATTTATGATAATTGATAACAAGAAAGGTTAAACTCAAGATTAGATAAATATCTATATGACTTGCCCGCACTTGCCTCCGAAAGCCTGTTCCTACGAAAAATATTGAGTTTAGTAAGGAGAAATATACCAATTAACCCGTTTTCGAGCTTCCCCACGCGCAACTCAAGAGCTAAATTCAATATAATATTATATCATATTCCATGTCAAACAAGTCGCCCTGCATCATGTTGGTTGATGACGAGCCAGCTAATCTGACTTTACTGGAAGAGTTATTGCACCTGAAAGGATACGCTACAGTATCAGCGCTATCTGGCGATGAAGCGCTCTCCCTCGCCCGCGCCTCTCGACCTGATTTAATTTTATTAGATATTATGATGCCGGAGATGGACGGTTTTGATGTGTGCGAGATCCTGCGGAAGGATACGGCATTGCAAACGGTACCGGTGATTTTTTTGACGGCCCTCGATGATGATATGTCTCGCATCAAAGGGTTAGAAATGATGGCAGATGATTATTTGACAAAGCCTTTTAACAGTCGCTTGTTGCTGGCAAAAGTCGAAAATATTTTGCAGTTGAGTCAAATGCGATCGCAAGCAGTATCTTCCCAATTCCACCAGCAGGTAAAAGAACAAAGCAAACGCCAAATTGCCGCAGCTTGGGAAGCCAACGAATATCTGTCAGAAAAATTTCAGCTATTTGTGCCAGAGCAACTTCTGGGACGAATTGCGCCGCAAGGAATAGAATCAATTCAGTTGGGCAATGCCACAGAAGAAGAGCTGACTGTTTTATTTTGCGACATTCGCGGGTTTACTGCGATCGCCGAATCTCAACAAGCTCGCGAGACTTTTGAATGGTTGAACGCTTTTTTTACTAAAATGAACGAGTGCATCACGTCTCACGGCGGGTTTATTGACAAATACCTAGGCGATGCAATCATGGCAGTATTTGACAAGCCAAATTCTCACGCCATGAATGCGATCGAAGCCGCAGTAGCAATGCAAGAAACTTTGCAAGAATTTAATGCCAGTCGCCACAAATACAATTTAGAATTTCCCGTCAATATTGGTACGGGAATTAACACAGGTATCGGCATGATCGGCACTTTAGGTTCCGATCGTCGCATGGATTCTACAGTCATCGGCGATGTGGTAAATACAGCTTCTCGGTTAGAAAATTTAACTAAAATATACGGCTGCCAAATTATTGTTAGCGAAAATGCCATTGTTCATGCGAGAGAATTTCTAAATGGCATAAGTTCCAACTCCCACTCAAAAGAAAGTCTATTATTAAAGTGCGACTTAGAAGTGGAAACACAGGAGAGTATTATTTATACTTCTGGGGCGACTGCTGCTGACAGCCATTTGCCCAGCAACAATTATTACTATCGCTGGATCGATCGAGTAACCCCGCGCGGCAAGCAGCAAGCTATTGAAATCTACGAAATCTGGAGCGCCTCCAGTCCCGACTCCGAGGTAAAGCTGCTTACCCAGGTTTTATTTGACAAAGGAATTCAAGGATGGCAATCCGAAAGATTTGTCGCAGCCTTGGGATATTTTCAGCAACTAATAGAGCAAAACCCGGCTGATACAGTCGTCACTTTTTATATAAATCGCTGCCAAGAAAAACTAGGTTTTATACC
Source organism: Microcoleus sp. SVA1B4 (assembly GCF_036700545.1). NCBI lineage: Bacteria > Bacillati > Cyanobacteriota > Cyanophyceae > Oscillatoriales > Microcoleaceae > Microcoleus > Microcoleus sp. SVA1B4. Next base: position 1,496 of record NZ_JAUBPB010000098.1, on the reverse strand, counting down.
TGTAAGTAAGCGCTCAGAAATCAACTAAATAGAACCAGTTCGTACTGAGGATTTCAGTCCTATTTCTTACGGCAAATACTAGCTCATAAAGATTTAACTTTTAGGGCGGGCTAGAAGCCCAACCCCTACTCCCCACAATAGTTTAGAACTCTGGAAAAAGTCGCTAACTATAGTGAATTGTATCTGCGTTGCGTTTGTGCTTTCCCTATCAATTAAAGATTTATCCAATAAGTCTACTCTAATTGGAGTTCGCATCAAACAGTCGTCAAAACTTGCTCTCTCAACTTCCCGATCAACTCATTCACACCCCCCGCATTCAAACGGTAACTCAGAGGATGACCGATTAAATAAGCCGAACTTTCAAACAAAACATCAATTTCCACCAAACCATTTTCTCGCAAAGTTTTGCCAGTCGAAACCAAATCAACAATTGCCTCCGACATACCCGTAATCGGCCCCAATTCCACAGAACCGTAAAGCGGCACAATTTCCACCGGCAAATTCAAATTGTGAAAATATTCCCTAGCACAGTGTACGAACTTAGAAGCAACTCTACCGTGAGGAGGCAAATCCACAGTTCGTCGATAAGAACTAGATTCCTTCACCGCCACCGACAGCCGACACTTGCCAAAATTTAAATCAATTAAATTGGCAACTTTCGGCTTTTTTTCCCGCAAAACATCATAGCCAGCAATCCCCAAATCCGCTTGACCGTATTCCACATAAACAGGTACGTCGTGCGTCCTTACTAGCAAAGCTTTGGCAGTGCCTGTTGGGTCATAAATTTGAAGTTGTCGGTTCGAGGAATCGAGAAAAGCACTGAAGTCTAATCCAACCGATTTAAACAGCCGAATGCTATCTCCTAACAATCCGCCTTTGGGAAGTGCAACAGTAATCATGTCAATTTTTAGAGTGTAAATTTCTAAATTTTAGAAGGGGGCGATCGCGGTCTAAGCAGAAACAGCTTTTACCCAACTCAGAATAACACATAGAGTTCATAGCTAAAAATAAATTTTGGGTATTGCTCGATGCTTTGTTTGAGGATATATTATATTTAGTAATTTTTTATTGAGTCACTTTTTTAAATGGCGGTCGGTATGGAAAACCATCAAGAATTTGAGGAAAATTTTTGGGAAAATTTTCACAGTGTAGACCCGGATTCCCTGAAAAAGATTACAGTAGATGAAATCCTCTCAGGCGGTGGTGTAGAGAGGGACGAAATGGACTATACAGTAGCTGTACCTAGCGCTAACCAGGCTAGGGTTCCCAGGGACAGAGGCTTCTCATCTCATGTGAAATCCAGCGTGTTCGATCGCGCCCCCCGATCGAAGTTTGCAGAAAAACGCGGAACGCTGGGAGGCTGTTAATTTGACAACTCTGGGCCCTAGAAGGGCAGAGATTCTTGTATCATTCAGTCCACTTAGGATCGCGAATTAAATAACTTACAATTTTAATTGTTATTGTGGGATGGGCGTCCCGCCCGTCCGTTTTGGACG
>NZ_JAUBPB010000097.1:0-19880 GCF_036700545.1 Microcoleus sp. SVA1B4 | reverse complement strand
CAGTGGTTGATGAAAAATGTTAATCAAATGCTTAAGCTTCGGTGCGCCTACCTTAACGGATCAATATCCGTTTGATGCTCAAAAGTGCAAAACCGGGATGCTCCCGTTCTCGATTGCCTTAATTGTGAAACTCCCCCTTTCAGCAAACCGACTTTAATTAGATTCAGAAATCGCTTAATTAAAAAAGAATTAGACCAACGTTTAATTGACCGCACCGTAGAAATTGCCAAGCAAAAAGGTGGGTTTGGCTCATCTCAACTCAAAGCAGCTTTAGATTCTTCCCCGTTATGGGGAGCTGGTAAAGTCGAAGATACATATAATCTCTTGGGTCATGCTTTGCGTAAAGCAGTGAGTGTGATAGCTGCTGGACAGGGGCGGGAGTCAGCAGAAATTGCCGAGCTAGCTGGTGCACCAATTCTCAATAGTTCCAGCTTAAAAACAGCCTTAGACTTAAACTGGGATGAGCCAGGAGAACGTCAAAACGCACTATCAATCATTCTAAACAGCTTAGATTCCGTAGAAAAATGGATGCAAAGCCAGTCTGGTTGTGATGGGTTTGAAGTCGCCAAAGAGACTCTGGATGTAGCCCGAGTAATTGAATCTCAAAATGTAACTTTTGACTCTCAAGGAGTTCCGAGTTTAAGCAAAGGAGTAGCTAAAGACCGTCGCATTTCTATTGAAGACCCAGATATGCGGCATGGAAGGAAAAGCAGGTCTAAGAAGATAGATGGTTATAAACGCCACATCCTCAAAGATTTAGAGAGTGGTGTGGTTTGTGCTGTGGCATTGACTCGTGCCAATACCCCCGAATCTGCTGCTACCCTTGACCTAGAACGGGACTTGAAATTCCAAAATATTCACCTGACTGAGTTACATATTGACCGGGGTTATTTATCCAGTCATTGGGTTACACAGCGGGATGAAACATTGAAGATATTTTGCAAAGCTTGGCCTGTCAGAAATTCGGGTCGGTTTGATAAAAATTCCTTTTTCCTGGATTGGGAGAAATATTTAATTAGCTGTCCCAATCAGGTCAAAGTCCCATTTGAACCGGGAAAAATTGTGCATTTTCCTCATAGTGAATGTACAATTTGTCCTTTAAGAGCCAACTGCACAAACAGTAAAAAAGGACGGACTGTATCCATTCATCCCGATGAAGCATTAATGCAAGAGTTGCGAGCGCGTCAATCTACTGCCTCTGGTCGTCTTGATTTGAGAAAGCGTACTACTGTTGAACACTCGTTAGCGCATATTGGTCATTGGCAGGGCGATCGTGCTCGGTATGTTGGACAACGAAAAAATCTCTTCGATCTACGTCGAGTCGCTGTTGTCCATAACCTTCACGTCATTGCTCGAATCTCTAAGGTTGCGCCAATTCAACCGGGCATAGAGTTGAATTCCTTGACCGGGTAAATTCATATATCTCTTTTTTTGTCAACTTCTAATACTGTACCGACGCTCTAGGATTCCCCATTCATAAGGGTGCATTGTTTTTCTTTGAAAGTAATAAATAAAGCTTTGTACGGACAAAACCATTGCTTGCTACCGATTGAGAACAGCCATAACCAGTCCCAACAAGCAAAGGCACGAACAGCACAAAAAAGCAGTAATTTGACCGAAAAAGTCAGGCATTTGCAGGATATTTTCAGGTATTTACAGGTAAAGTGCACCCCCTGCAAATACCTGCAAACACCTGACTTTATACTGCAAATACCTGACTTTATACTGCAAATGCCTGACTTTAGCTGACGCAACAATTAGCTATTTTTTAGCGTTTTTAACAAAACTTGAATTGATTTAATAGTCAAGTTGCGACACGAAAGTTGAATAAAAAATCAAATTTCACAAGTGTGAGGAAACTGGCAACACAGCAGCCGTTATACCAGCCTTGACAGTTGCATACATTGCTGTTGTCGGACTCGTGCTTTGCAATTGGCTAAACTGTTGTTGTCTGATAAAGCTTGACAGTCGGGTAAAAATTTACCCCCTGGCCACGAGAGTCCTTGGTTTTTTAGGGAGTGACGGCGATAGCTGGATGCACTGCAAGGTTTGCTAGATTGAGAATACACAATTCTTGTGCGGGAAAGCCAAATTTAGCTGCATCAAGGTTGGGAATGCTGCCTGACGAACTCTACTGATAAACCCAGGGCTTATCCCACTTGCTCTGCATTCAATCCCATTCCCAACAGCCGAGGAATTATCAAAAAGTGCTTGTTGGGTTCTAGAGGCTCGTTCTGCACCTGTCAGCAGCAAATTGCCCTCGGTGTCCCACCACCGCAGCCATAGCATTGTCTGGTTTTGCTAGCTGTCCTGCAACAGTCCTACACAGTTCCCTAAAGTTGTAGGAACCTGAGTTCGATAGATTATGCAAGATCCGACTTTTCCGACTTTACGATCCGACTTTTCCGACTTACAAAGGCAGGGGAGAGGAAGTATTATAGAGATAAGATGCCGTTTCACAACCTGTGGAAGCAATTAATAGACTTTCATAACTTTTGAACGATACAGTTATAATCAGGGTTTAACGCTACAAAAGGGACTTCTACTTAATTACTACCATATTGTTCAGATTGTGCGCGTTCGCACGTCGAGCGTGAAATTACGGCTATTGTTTAGCTCGTAATTTACAGAATAGTGCGTCCATCATTTTTATATCAGTAAATTCCCTATGGATGGAGGGATATAAGGATGTACCAATTATCTCCAGAACTATTTGCTCTCGAAGTGAATGTAAATTGGGGCATTTCTTCTCAACCTTTTTCTACGTTACTCATGTCTAAACAACAAAATGTTGAATTTTTACCTCCCATGACATTTTCTTTACACAAACTTTATTGATTTCCCTTGACAAGCATCTATCCAAAGAATTATCTTAAGTATGTCTATAGATAGATGACAAATAACAAGCTGATGAGTCTAGCTGGCAAAAAGATTAAATTGAATCTATAGGGGGTAGGGGCTCACAAAATCAGATTCTTAGTGTAATCAAGGCATTCAAGAGCGGACGTAGGGTGCAATAGCAACGTCCGGCAATAAATTTCGTACTGAGCCAACTTTTTGAAAGGTACCGAATGATTTGGGAGGACAGTGGGTGCAGTTAGCTGTCTTCCAAGTCAAAGCGAGTGATCTACGAACACAACAGCAATAGCATAATTCACCTATTGCTTAACAAAATTATCCAACAATAGCAACGTTCCCAAATTGGCTGTGATTGGAACTGAAATGAGTATTGATCAGACCCCTGCCAATTGACCACACAAATTATTTAATGACCAGGATTATGACCATTATTAACTACAACGAAAGCATCTATCCGCAAGAAAATCCGAGGTGGTATAAGCTGTATTTTTTGGCATGATTGCCAACGGCTTTGAGCATTGGATAAAGTTTGGTTTTATTAAAAAAAGAACTTCCCGGATCTTCCTGGTAGCCCTTTGTAAGCGCCTTATAATGTAGCAGTACCAGTCCCAATGTAAAGTAATGAAAAAACCCCATAAAAATTCAAAATCTGAGATGAGTGTAGAAATAATTATTTCACAAGAGTTTGAGAAAGATGACCAAAGCCTGTCAATTGTAAATAGAAAATTTCCAGATACTAACACGGGAGAGACCACCTCCTTTTCTCCTCTTTCTTACGGACAGCAAGCTTTATGGTTTCTCTACCAGATGGCTCCAGAAAGCGTGGCATATAATACTTTTAATACCGCGCTCATTTACTCAAGATTAGATATTAAAGCTTGGCGTCGTGCTTGGAAAAAGATTGTAAGTCGTCATCCGATTCTCCGAACTACTTATACGACCAACCAAGGACAACCATTTCAAGTTGTTCATCAGAAGATAAAACTTCCGGCACAAGAAATAGATGCTTTTCAGTGGACGGAAGATAAATTAAAACAGAACATTTTAGTAGAAACAGACCGTGTTTTCAATTTAGAAAAAGAACCAGCATGGCGCGTAACTTTATTTACGCGGTCAGAACGAGAACACATTTTCTTGCTGACTATGCACCACATTGCCACCGATTTGTGGTCTTATGATTTACTTTTTACTGAGCTGCAACTCTGGTATGCAGCCGAAACGGAACAACTTAGCCATCAGCAAGTAGAAGATTCTCTTCCTAAAAATCGGCCCTATGCCAATTTTGTACGTTGGCAGTCCGAAATGCTATCGGGTTCAAAGGCAGAAAAACATTGGGAATACTGGCAAAAGCAACTATCAGGCGATTTGCCAATCCTGAATTTGCCGACAGATCGCCCCCGTCAACCAATCCAGACCTATCGGGGAGAAACGCATCTTTTCGAGCTAAATGAACAATTAATTCAAGGACTGCGAGAGATAGCTAAATCTACTGAAACAAGTCTTTACAGGATTATGTTGGCTGCTTTTTTTGTGTTGCTTTACCGCTACACACATCAAGAAGATATCCTCGTAGGAAGCCCAATGGCTGGTCGGTGGAGTAGAGAAGAGTTTAAAGAAATTGTCGGCTACTTTGCTAGCCCTACCGTTTTGCGAACAATAATAAGGGACAGCCTTACATTCAAAGATTTCTTAGTTCAGGTAAGCACTCAAGTCAAAGAAGCCCAAAAGCATCAGGATTATCCATTTCCACTTTTAGTAGAGAAACTTCAGCCTCAACGAGATCCCAGTCGTTCTCCACTGTTTCAAGTCAGCTTCACTTGGCAAAAGCAACGTTGGTGCGAGCCAGAAACAGGGCTAGGCTTGAAGATGGAGCCATATCCACTCGGCCATCAACGGGGGGCAAGTTTTGACCTGGATGTGATGATGATGGAGATGGGAGAAGTTCTCCTGGCTGGCTGGCAATACAACACGGATCTGTTTGATGGGGCAACTATCACTCGAATGGCGGAACATTACCAGACTTTACTGGAGGCGATCGCACTCAATCCAGAACAGCGGATTTCAGAATTGCCTCTACTGACACCAGCCGAGCGTCACCAATTATTAGTGGAGTGGAACAACACTTGGGCTGAGTATCCGCAGGATAAGTGTATCCATCAGTTGTTTGAAGAACAGGTGGAACGAACACCCGATGCCATAGCAGTGGTGTTTGAAGAAAAACAACTCACCTATCGAGAGTTGAATGTAAAAGCCAATCAACTGGCACATTACCTGCGATCGCTGGGCGTGCGGCCAGAAGTGCTGGTAGGGATTTGTGTAGAACGTTCTCTGGAAATGATAATCGGTTTGTTGGGCATCCTCAAAGCTGGCGGTGCTTACGTTCCGCTCGACCCGAACTATCCGTCTGAGCGCTTGGCTTTCATGCTAGAAGATTCGTCGGTTCCAGTTCTGCTTAGCCAAGAGAAACTACTGGAGAAACTTCCCCAACACTCTGCGTGTGTTGTCTGCTTGGACTCTGAGTGGCAAAAAATTGCTGTTCACAGCAAAGAAAACCCTTCCATCGCAGTGAAGCCAAAAAACTTGGCTTATGTTATCTACACATCAGGGTCTACAGGAAAACCCAAAGGCGTTTTAATCCAACATGAATCGCTAGTCAATTACACAACGGTTGCGAGTGCTGAATATGAAATAGACCAGTACGATCGCATTTTACAATTCTCCTCTATTAGTTTTGATGTCAGTGCCGAAGAAATTTATACCAGCCTAACTTCTGGTGCCACACTTGTATTGCGTACCGATACGATGCTGGACTCCATTGAGGGATTTTTGCAAAAGTGCAAGAATTGGGAAATCACTGTCATGGCTTTGCCGACAGCCTACTGGTACGAACTGACCGCTTTCTTGAGTCAAAAAACGGTGGTATTACCCCCATCATTGCGCTTAATAATCATTGGCGGAGAAAAAGCACTGCCCGAACGACTGAAAACTTGGCTTGGGTGTGTGGAACAGCGAGTTCGTCTGGTGAATAATTACGGCCCGACAGAAGCTACTGTGGGGGCAACGATATATGATTTATCAGTAGCGGACACGACATTGAAGGAGTTGCCGATCGGTCGTCCCCTTGGTAATGTCCAAACCTACATTCTAGATGGGAACAGACAGCCTGTACCCATTGGTATTCCTGGTGAGTTGCACATCGGTGGCGCTGGTTTAGCACGAGGATACCTCAACCGTCCCGATTTGACCGATGAGCGGTTCATCCCCAACCCCTTTAGCAATGAACCGGGTGAACGTCTCTACAAAACTGGCGATTTGGCTCGTTATTTACCAGACGGCAACATTGAATTTATCGGTCGCATTGACAATCAGGTGAAAATTCGCGGTTTTCGCATTGAATTAGGCGAAATTGAAACGGCTATCTCTCAACATCCGTTAGTCAAAGAAGCAGTAGTCATCGCCACCGAAAATAACACAGGCAACAAACAAATAGTAGCTTATATTTCCCTCCCAACAGAAGTAACGCCCAACATTAGCGACCTGCGTCATTTCCTCAAACAGAAACTTCCAGACTACATGATACCAGCAGCATTCGTTATGCTGGATAACCTACCCCTAACCCCAACTGGTAAAGTAGACCGTCGCGCCCTACCCTCACCCGAATTACGACCAGACTTGGAACTCACTTTTGTCTCCCCTCGCACTCCTATCGAGGAGATACTAGCTAGTATCTGGGCTTGTGTCCTAGGTATTGAGCAAGTGGGCGTTCACGATAATTTCTTTGAACTCGGTGGACATTCCTTACTAGCGACTCAAGTTATATCGAGGGTGTGCGATACGATGTCCGTCGAATTACCATTACGCAGTTTGTTTGAAGCTCCCACGATTGCCGAATTAGCTTCGCGGGTTGAGATAGCGCTCAAAAACGGAAAATCTGTAGAAGCTCTGCCTCTTCTACCAATTCCAAGGTCAGAGTCCATCCCATTATCTTTCGCTCAAACGAGGTTGTGGTTCCTCGATCGATTACAGCCATACAGTGCATTCTACAACATCCCGCTGGCGTTACGTCTTTTCGGTCAGCTCAATATAGCGGCGCTACAGAGTAGCATCAATGCAATTATCCAGCGGCATGAAGCGTTACGCACCAACTTTGCAATAGTAGGAGATCAACCCGTTCAAGTTATTGCCTCAACTCTTAATTTTCAACTAGAAGTTGTGAACTTGTTGCACCTCTCTGAGAGCCAACGAGAAATTAAAGCGAAACGATTAGCTACGGTTGAAGCGAATCGACCTTTTAACCTGGAGCAAGAGCCTTTACTCCGAGGTACGGTGCTACAGCTAGGTGAAACAGAGTACCTCTTGCTGCTCACCATGCACCACATTATTTCTGATGGTTGGTCGCTGGGCGTATTTATAAGAGAACTAACAGAACTTTACCAAGCTTTCTGTACAGGAAAGCCTCCAGTTTTACCAGAGTTACCAGTACAATATGCCGACTTTGCCCTTTGGCAGCGGCAGTGGCTAACTGGAGAAATACTAGAAACCCAGCTTGACTACTGGAAGGAACAACTCAAGAACGCTCCGAATTTATTAGAATTGCCCACAGACCGACCGCGACCGCCTGTTCAAACCTTCCGGGGAGGATATTACCATGCAGTTCTTCCCCAGGAATTGAGCGCGGAACTTACCACGTTGAGTAAGCGAGCGGGAGTCACTATGTTTATGACGCTTTTGGCAGCGTTTCAAACATTGCTATACCGATACTCAGGGCAAGATGACATCGTAGTGGGGACGCCTGTAGCTGGTCGCAACCGACAGGAAATCGAACGACTAATCGGCTTTTTTGTCAACACCTTAGTGTTGCGTACTGACCTCAGCGATAACCCCACTTTTGAGCAGTTACTCAATCGAGTCCGGGAAGTCGCGCTGCAAGCTTACGCTAATCAATATCTACCCTTTGAGCAGTTGGTAGAAGCATTACAACCAACGCGAGACTTAAGCTACACGCCTTTGTTTCAGGTGATGTTTGCTCTAGACAACGCTTTAGTGCCTTTTGTGGAACTACCTGATTTAACGGCAAGCTCATATTCAGTAGAAATCGGCACAGCCAAGTTTGATTTGACCCTATCAATGGAGAATACTGTTGATGGATTGGTAGGAGTATGGGAATACAATGCTGACCTGTTTAATGAGGTCACTATTGCTCGGATAGCCGGACATTTCCAAACTTTACTGGAAGCGATCGCAGTCAATCCTATTCAACCAATTTCAGAATTGCCCCTACTGACACAACGAGAGCGCTACCAGCTATTAATTGAGGGGAATAATACAACGATTGACTATCCCCAGGATAAGTGTATCCATCAGTTATTTGAAGAGCAGGTGGCTCTAACACCTGATGCGGTGGCACTGGTATTTAAAGGGGAACAACTCACATATGGGGAATTAAACCGACGCGCCAACAAATTAGCTCACTACCTGCAAAGCTTGGGAGTTGGGCCAGAAGTTCTGGTGGGCATCTGCGTCGAGCGTTCCTTCGACATGATAGTAGGACTTTTAGGCATCCTCAAAGCAGGTGGTGCTTATGTCCCTATAGACCCCGCCTATCCAACAGATCGCATCGCTTATATGCTCGATGATTCACGACTGCCAGTTCTATTGACTCAGAAACAACTGGCCGCCTCTTTACCAGAACATCAAGCATGGGTAGTTTGCTTAGATTCTGATTGGCAAGAAATCTCTACTGTAAGTGGGCTTCTTCCCATCACTGACTTGACACCGGAGAACTTGGCTTATGTGATTTACACCTCTGGCTCAACCGGAAAGCCCAAAGGGGTTAAAGTTGCTCATCGAGGATTGTGCAATCTAGTTCAAACACAAATCAAGCTATTTGATGTCCAGCCAGATAGCCGGGTTCTCCAGTTTGCTTCCATTAGTTTTGACGCTTCTATATGGGAAATTATTATGGCTCTTTGTACGGGGGGGCACTTATATCTTGGAACGCAGGAAGAATTGCAACCGGGACCAGCATTGCTTCAGCTATTGCAAGAGCAAAAAATTACCCATGCTAACCTTGTGCCATCTGTGCTTGCGGCTTTGCCGGATGACGAGTTACCCGCTTTACAGAATATTGTCGTAGGAGGAGAGGAGTGTCCTTCTTTTTTGGTTGAGCGATGGGCAAAAGGACGGCGTTTTTTTAATCTCTACGGCCCAACTGAATCTACTGTCTGTGCTACTATTTCACAATGCTTTAAAGGTACAGGACTGCCCTCAATTGGACGACCGCTCGCCAACATCCAAATCTATATTCTCGATCGCCATAAACAACCCGTTCCCATCGGGGTTTCCGGAGAACTTCACATTGCTGGTTTAGGGTTAGCACGAGGCTACCTCAACCGTCCTGAGTTGACCCAAGAGAAATTTATTCCCAACCCTTTCAGCCATGAACTGGGTTCGCGGCTTTACAAAACAGGGGATTTGGCTCGCTACCTTCCAGACGGCAACATCGAATACCTCGGTCGTATCGACAACCAAGTAAAAATTCGAGGCTTCCGCATAGAATTAGGCGAAATTGAAGCAATATTGAACCAGCATCCCGGTGTAAGAGAGACTACGGTTATCGCCAAAGATTTCGTTGCAGGTGATAAGCAATTAGTGGCTTATGTTGTTGCACAACAGGAAGGATCACCCACAATTACTGACCTGCGCGACTTCCTCAAACAAAAACTGCCCAATTACATGGTGCCGGGTGCTTTTGTTGTGCTGGAGGCACTACCACTAACACCGAATGGCAAAGTAGACCGCAAATCATTGCCAGCACCCGATCTCAATAGTTTGATTCAAAAAGCAGATTTTGTAGCTCCTCGCACTCCTACAGAAGAATTACTAGCGTCCATCTGGGCTAAGGTTTTGGGAGTAGAGAAAGTGAGTATAAATGACAACTTTTTTGAATCAGGTGGGCATTCTTTACTGGCGACTCAACTACTCTCAAAAGTGAGTCATACCTTTGGACTAAATCTGCCTTTATCGAAATTGTTTGAAGCTCCAACTGTAGCGGATATTTCTAGCTACATTGAAGCAATTACTTGGGCAACTCAAAATATCGAAACGACGAGCAACACAACTATTAATAACCGAGAAGAGGTGGAATTTTGATAAATACAATTGAGTTTATTAATAATCTACGCAAGCTGGATATCAACCTATTTATGGAAGGCGATCGCCTGCGTTGCAACGCTCCTGAAGGTACTCTCACCCCTGCTCTCAAGTCAGAAATTAATGGGCGTAAAGCAGAGATAATCTCCTTTTTGCACCAAGCCAATAATCAGAAGAATGCCAGTACGCTCGCTCCTATATCCCGAACCGAAAACAACACTTTCCCTCTTTCTTTTGCCCAACAGCGTCTTTGGTTTCTAAACCAATTGCAGCCGAACAGCGCCTTCTATAATATTCCTCTTGGCTTGCATTTTAGCGGTCAACTCAATATTACGGCTTTAGAGTCAAGCTTGCAATTACTCATCAATCGCCATGAAATTTTACGCACTAACTTTATTGCTGTAGATGGAGAACCCGTTCAGGCGATCGCTGTCACTAGAGATTTTACGCTGCCAGTCGTGGATTTTCGTCCTCTGCCAGCAAGTGAACGAGAGATTGAATATGAGAAATTAGCTTCTCAGTCAGTAATGTATGTGTTTAATCTCGCCCAAGAGCCTCTACTCCGAGCACAGTTAGTTCAGCTTACTCCAACAGAAAATGTTCTACTGCTAACAGTCCACCACATTATCTTTGATGGTTGGTCTGTCAATATCTTTGTTCAAGAGTTAACCGCAATTTACTCAGCTTTAGTTGAGCATCATGCACCAACTCTGCCTGAAATCCATCTTCAGTATGTAGACTTTGCTGTGTGGCAACAGCAGTGGTTACAGGGAGAAGTTTTACAGTCTCAACTCGCTTACTGGCAGCAAAAACTAGCAGGGATGCCAGCGCTGTTAGAATTGCCAACCGACCGTCCCCGACCTGCTGTACAATCTTTTCGCGGAGAAACTCAAGTTTTTACCCTTGAGCAAGATATCAGTGAAGCACTCGTAAATTTGAGTCAGCAGCAGGGGGTCACGCTCTTTATGTTGCTCCTCACAGCATTTAAAATATTACTTTATCGCTACACTAATCACCCCGATATTGTTGTTGGTTCGAGCGTTGCTAATCGTCAGTACCCTCAACTTCAAGGAATGATTGGATTTTTTGTTAATAATTTAGTGCTGCGTACAGATTTATCAGAAAACCCTACCTTTCTTCATTTATTACAACAAGTTAGACAAGTTGTTTTAGAAGCTTACGATCATCAAGACTTACCGTTTGATAAGTTAGTAGAAGCACTACACCCAGAGCGTCACTTAAGCTACTCGCCCTTGTTTCAAATAAGTTTCGATCTGGAGCATGAATCAACGTCTGACATTACTCTCAAAGATTTAAAACTTAACATATCTGAACCAGGAAGCAATGATACGTCTAAATTGGATTTAAGCTTATCTTTACAGAAAACCAAGCAGGGATTAACAGGAGCTTTTGAATATAGTACAGACCTCTTTGATACCACAACCATTGCTCGAATGATAGAGCATTGGCAAACGCTATTGGCAGGTATTGTAGCCAATCCAGAACAAAGGCTATCAGATTTACCAATTTTGACAGCAATTGAACAATCCAAGTTATTAGTGGAGTGGAATCAAACTCAACAAGACTATCCTCAGAATCTATGTATTCATCAATTATTTGAAGTGCAGGTAGAACAAACACCAGATGCAGTAGCAGTAATCTTTAAAGAGGAGCAGCTAACCTACCGAGAACTAAATGCCAAAGCTAACCAATTAGCACACCATTTACAAGCACTGGGGGTAAAACCAGAAACACTGGTTGCCATCTGTGTCGAGCGTTCTCTGGAGATGATAGTAGGACTTCTGGGGATTCTCAAAGCTGGGGGCGCATACGTTCCACTCGATGCCGCATACCCGTCTGAGCGGTTGGTTTTCATGCTAGAAGACTCGGCTGCACCAGTGTTGCTGACTCAACAACGATTAATTGACAGACTGACCCAGCATGAAGCACAGATAGTCTGCCTGGATACACAATGGGAGGCGATCGCCCAACACAGCGAAGAAAACACTGCCTGCGGCGTAAATGCCGAGAACTTAGCCTATGTTATTTATACATCTGGCTCTACTGGAAAACCAAAGGGAGTTACTATCCAGCATCGATCTTTGGTAAACTATACCACTGCCGTCAATATTGAGTATGAGATAGAGAAGTGCGATCGGATTCTCCAATTCTCCTCAATTAGTTTTGATGTTAGCGCTGAAGAAATCTATACCAGTTTGACATCGGGTGCCACGCTTGTCTTGCGTACTGATTCCATGCTGGACTCCATTGAGGGATTTTTGCAAAAGTGCAAGAATTGGGAAATCACTGTAATGGCTTTGCCAACAGCCTACTGGCACGAACTGACTGCTTTATTGAGTCAAAAAACGGTGGCATTACCCCCATCATTGCGCTTAATAATCATTGGCGGAGAAAAAGCACTGCCCGAACGACTGAAAACTTGGCTTGAGTGTGTGGGAGAGCGAGTGCGTCTGGTGAATAATTACGGCCCGACAGAAGCTACTGTGGGAGCAACGATATATGATTTATCGGTAGCGGACACGACATTGAAGGAGTTGCCGATCGGTCGTCCCCTTGGTAATGTCAAGACCTACATTTTAGATGGGAACAGGCAGCCTTTACCCATTGGCGTTCCTGGTGAGTTGCACATCGGTGGCGCTGGTTTAGCACGAGGATACCTCAACCGTCCCGATTTGACCGATGAGCGGTTCATTCGCAATCCCTTTAGTAATCAACCGGGTGAAAGTGTCTACAAAACTGGCGATTTGGCTCGCTACCTGAGCGATGGCAATATCGAATACTTAGGTCGGATAGATGACCAAGTGAAGATTCGCGGATTCCGCATCGAACTCGGAGAAATTGAGGCTGTACTGGCAAAACATCCAAACGTGCGCTCAGTGACAGTCATTGACCGAGAAGATGCCCCTGGAAACAAGCGCCTCGTAGCTTATCTAGTCTCTAACCTTATTCCAGAACGTGTCCCTTATCACAGTGAATGCCAACTAGAACTAAACGGTAACGCCATCACAATCCACACACAGGATATCTCCACTGGCGGCGTTGGTTTGGTGGGGGTGCCAGCTATCGAGCGAGGTAAGAGCGTCCGCGTGCAGATGCAACTACCCGGAGAGAGCGAACCGCGCTGGCTTTCTGGGATAGTAGTTTGGTCACGTCTACCACAGGCTGGGATTCGCTTTCATCTTACACCCAGCGAACAGGCTCAAATCGAGCAAAGCGTAGATTATCAGTTGGACTCTCAAGACTTGTGGAAAACTTTGCAGCGCACTGTAACTCGCAACCTGCGCCACTACCTGAAACAAAAGCTACCTGATTACATGATACCGACCGCGTTTGTGCTGATGAAAGCGCTGCCGCTGACACCCAACGGCAAAATAGACCGTCGCGCCTTACCCGCACCAGATAACTTTCACAACGAACAGGAAGACCAATTTGTCGGTCCTGGCACTCCGACTGAAGCAAAAATGGCTGCTATCTGGGCTGAAGTCCTGGGATTAAAAAGAGTTAGTATCAACGATAACTTCTTTGAATTGGGTGGGCACTCCCTACTGGCAGCTCAAATTATCTCTCGCATGGGGCAAGCTTTTGCGATCGAACTTCCCCTACGCCATTTATTTGAAGCACCTACCATCGCTTCCCTGTGCAAGATACTAGAAACTGAGTATACTACGACACTACAAGAACTATCGGACTATAGCATTGCATCCCAGAGCTTCCTACCTCTTGTCCCTACAACGAGAAAAGGACATCTGCCACTTTCTATCCAGCAAGAGTATATCTGGCACGTTCAGCAATTAAATCCTCACAGTTGTAGCTGCAACAGTGGTGTTGCTTTACGGTTGACTTTCAAAGTTTCTTCAGAAGCATTGGAAAAAAGCATCAACGAAATTATCCGCCGCCACGAAAGCTTGCGGACTACTTTTCCTGTGGTGGACGGTCAACCCGTGCAGGCGATCGCCCCAGAATTGATTCTACCCTTAAAGATAGTGGACTTACAAAACATACCTTTGGCAAAGCGAGAAACTGAAGCTCTTCATTTTTCTCAACGACAGATGAACTACCACTTTGACCTAGCTAATGGCCCGTTGATTAAGACCACCTTGGTGCGGTTGTCTTCAGAAGAGCATTGGCTACTAATGCCGATGCACCATATCATTACGGATGGCTGGTCTGTTGGTCTCTTTGTGGAAGAGTTAGAAACACTTTATACAGCTTTCTCAAAAAGTTTACCTTCACCCCTTCCTGAAATGCCGTTGCAGTACGCTGACTTTACTCTCTGGCAGCGGCAGCGGTTTAATGAAGAAGCCTTGGCTCGGCAGCTTAATTATTGGCTGCAAAAACTGGCTGCTCCTTTACAAACGCAAGAATATCTGCCGGAGCGAGAACTAAAGCCCAATCCTAACAGCGGTCGCGCCTCTTCTTACTCTCTAGTCTTGAGAGAAAATTTTGTCGCATCCCTCGAAGACCTCAGCCGGTCTCAAAGTGTTACTATCTCTACCATCATCATTGCAGCGCTGAAGCTTCTCTTGTTCAAATGGAGCGGGCAAAGCGAAATTATGATAGTGGCGACCATTGGCAATCGCAGCACTCCAGAAATTGAAAAGATGCTCGGTTGCTTTATCAATGATGTGATATTACGATCGCAAATTGACGACGAACAAACAGGAGCCGCTTTTTTAGAGCAGGTTAAACAAAGTCTCAATGAAGCGATAGCCAACAAGGAGATTCCTTTACAACAAGTCATTGAAGCTGTCAAAAGCCAAAGAAAACTGACCCTTTCAGCGAGCGTTACAATAGTTCCTCCTGTAGAGGGTTCTGACGGGAGGTTTGTATCTGAAATTGCATTAGGTTCGGACAAAGACCAACTGTGGGATGAGGAAATTCCCCTAGAACTTTATATTTCTTCATCTTCAGAGGAATCTAAAAGTATGGAAATTTATGTTTTTTACAGCACAGATTTGTTTGGCAGCGAAACTATCGAGCAGATGTTTAACTGCTACCAGGAAATTCTGCAAAAGCTGGCTGAGTCACCACAAATGAAGATTGCTGCGTTTGAGGGCTTTCAAGAAAAAAATCGAGAAGCTGCCAAATGACAAAATTTATTGCATTCCGTCAAATGCGCGTTTTTCTTCTTGTCTGGTTTGGACAACTGGTATCCCTCATCGGGTCGGGTCTGACGAGCTTTGCTCTGGGAGTGTGGGTGTATCAGCGTACAGGTTCAGTGACCCAATTCTCTCTGATTTTGCTATCGGCTATGCTGCCCAGTATCCTGATTTCCCCGGTAGCGGGTGCCTTAGTTGACCGATGGAACCGACGCTGGTGCATGATTCTGTCAGATTCCGGCGCCGGGATAACTACGGTGGCGATGGCTCTATTACTCACCACCGGAAACCTTGAAATTTGGCACATCTACCTCGCCGTCAGCCTCAGTTCTGTCTGCAAAGCGTTTCAGTTGCCCGCTTACACAGCTTCGACCTCTTCATTAGTACCGAAAGAATTTCTCCCTCGTGCGAGTGGAATGGTTCAATCAGCAGAAGCGTGCGCCCAGCTAATTTCACCGCTGTTGGCAGGAGTTTTGCTAGGAATTATTCAACTTGAAGGTGTTATTTTAATTGATTTTGCCACCTTCCTGTTTGCCCTCACCACCCTATTGTTCGTTCGCTTTCCTGACGCTAAAACTGCTGCCGTTCCAGTTGATGGAAAAGCGTCTCTCTGGCGCGAGGCAGTTGAAGGCTGTACTTATATTTTTGTTCGCCCCGGGCTTTTAGCACTGCTAATTATATTCGCCCTCAATAACTTTGTTCTAGGAATGGTGGAGGTTTTATTCACGCCATTGGTACTTTCCTTTACTTCTGTCACCGTTCTCGGAACTATTCAATCCATCGGCGGTGCGGGGATGCTGCTGGGTAGTGTAGTTATGAGTATTTGGGGAGGTCCCAGAACTTTAATTCGTGGCGTATTTGGTTTTGCCTTTCTCAGTCAACTGTGCATTTTAGCATTGGGATTATGCGCCGATGCCGCCCTTTTTGCTCTGGCTTTCTTCTTGTTTTTCTTCAGCTTACCTTTCATCAATGGCTGGTGCGATGCCATCTTACTCCGAAAAGTGGCTCCCGATATTCAAGGCCGAGTCTTTGCCACAATTAATATGATTTGTTTCTCGTGCATCCCCCTCGCCTATGTTGTGGCTGGCCCTCTAGCCGAACGAATCTTTGAACCTCTAATGGCGACTGATGGTTTATTAGCTGGAAGCATCGGTCAAATCATTGGCGTGGGGCCGGGTCGCGGTATTGGCTTGCTATTTATTACGATGGAAATTCTAGCTATAGGGGTAACAGTTGCAGTTTACCGATATCCGCGCTTGCGGTTTGTGGAACGCGAATTACCAGATGCGATTTAGGGCTTGGGGAAAGCTGTGAGTGTATCGGTGTTGATTCTCAGCCGGCGCGATAGCTTCACCAATTCCTGTGGGTGATGGTTGCGATCGCCAATTATGCGCTCGGCGAGGAGTAATGATGCCTCAGTCGTGCCGGTTGAAACGGCTGAGTCCCCACCGCCTCATTTATAAGGACTTACGCTATCAAGCTTAAGAAGGTTTCCATCCATTGAGAACTGAACGGCAGAATTTGGTGGTCGATTGGTAATAGTTGCAGTAACAACAGTCACATAGGGCTGGAGTGAAGTGTTGGCTTGAGATAAAGTGATTTTTGGGACAAGTAACTTAACCTGAAATTGAAGAGAAGCAGTCGATCGCACCGTAATAGGAGGCGGTGAAATATCCTCAACTTCTACGGTATAAATTCCAGCATTAGCGATCGGAATGTTTGATTTATATTGATATTCATAATTGATATTAGTGACCGTTGTATCTATTCCTACTTCAATACCGTTTAATTTAAAGCGAACATCGGTATTCATATTGCTATCGACAAGCTAGCGAACTGTTATTGTTGTAGGATTGTGAGAAATTCTAAAATTTATTCAGCAACAGAATTTGTAATTATAATTGATATTTTCAAAGTTCTGTAAATTTGAGAAATGTGGGATTGTTTTATCGACAAAACTCTAAGTATGTAAGAGTTATTAGTGCAGCCAATCAACAATTATGTCATAATGAGTTTTGTACAGAACAGAAATATTCCTATGAAACTGCATTTTCCAGGAATGAATCCTTATCTTGAAAATCCTACTTTGTGGTCAGAAGTTCACTCCTGGCTGATTATCGAGTTGGCCCGATCGCTTAATCCCTCACTCATACCCAAGTACCGAGCTGCTGTAGAGAAACGGGTTTACATGGATTCTCTACTGGTCGGTATTCCAGATGCCTCGGTTTTTCAACAAAACCCTGAAACATCGAGAGCCCCGAATCGTGTAACAACTGGGGTTTTAACTAAACCAATTCGAGTAACATTGCCCCTGACTGAAGAAATCACAGAACGCTATCTAGAGATTCGGGAGGTCAAGACTGGGAAGGTGGTAACGGTTGTAGAAGTTCTTTCACCCAAGAATAAAAAAGTGGGTGAAGGTCGAGACAAATACCTAACCAAGCGACAAAAAGTTCTCAACAGTGCTACTCATTTGGTTGAAATCGATCTGCTGAGAACGGGAAACTTTATGCCAATGACAGAAGGGATTCTCACGGACTACCGGATTCTAGTCAGTCGCGCTAATCTCCGTCCTGAAGCTGAACTTTACCCGTTTAATGTCACCGAATCGATTCCCCAATTCTTGTTTCCTTTGCAGCCACCAGATGAAGAACCTGTTGTGAATTTAGCTGAGATTTTGGAACAGGTTTATCAGGAGGCGGCTCTAGATTTGGCAATCGATTATTCCGTACAGCCCGTCCCACCGCTGAGTGAGAGTGACTTTCTTTTTGTGCAGTAAGAAAGCAGAATCATCGGAAAGCTAACGCTTTTCGACGCTGTTGTGCTTTTGCAGCCCGCTGTGCGGCATCCGCTTCCTCGCTAGCCTGGTTATCGCTATAGCTTTTTCGAGCTTTTTCAATTTACGAAAGTTGCTTAAATTCACTTGTGAATTTTCTTAGTAATAGCAAGCTGTTGGTTGTGAAAGTTTCCTTCTCAATGGCCGACTGTTAATATCCTGATTGAAGCAGCGCTCCAGAAAGCAAATCTGTTACTTTGAGTGTAACAGCCCACTGGTTTAAGTAAGCGAGATCGAGTCGTTCCCCTTGCACCTTCAAAACTCCCAACACATCTCTCCACTGTTTTTGAGAACCGCCAGGAATTAGTTTGTACCAACTGAGTTTTTGCAGGACGATATCTTCGGGCGAGTAGATGTAAATTCCCTCTTCTTGTAAGCCGCTAACAGGATGAAGTTGGCGGCGGCTCATCACCGAAGCGGAAAAAGGGTCGTTGCTGCCCATCACAAAAATGTCTGCTTTCTCCATAGAAGGTAAATAGATGACATTGAAAGATGATTCGCGGGGTGCTGCTTTTGACTTGGTAATCGCTTCAGTCACAGCCGAATCGCTGATGTAAAACTCACCTGACATGGCATCAATTAACCTCTGTGCTGTTCGCGATTCCAGGTCAATCACTAAGTCCAAATCTTGCGTAGATCTGTTTTCTCCCAACAGCGAACTTGCCACCGAACCTCCCACCACATAGGGAATATTCAGCGGTAGCAAGATGCTGGCTATTTTTTGCGCTAATTCGATCGGATCTGCAATCACGAGTTCACCCCAATCTTTACTGTCTGATAAAACTTCTATCCACTCAGCACCCAAGCACCTTTTAATAAATTCTTGCCGAACTTTTGCCTCAGTAGCATTGGGATACTGGTTCTTTATTCCAGATATTGCCAGCCTTCGCACCGCTTGATTGAAAGCGCAAGTCCGTTGTACTTTTTGTTGGGGCGTTAACTGCCGCAATAGCTGAAACATCAACACGTCAGCCTCAATGCTGGTATCGATTGATTGTGGCTTGTATCCTGACTTAACTGTGACTGTTGGTATTGGCGGCATGATGCAATGGAGATCGAGGGTATAGATTCCACAATTGTATTACAAAGTAAAAGTTTTTCATGCCGTGCAAAAAAAGTGATATCTTTGATGTACGAACTGGTGCAACAACAGGTATATGCGATCGCAAGACGTAATTAATTTAATTTCTGTTCTAAATTAAAAGAAATTCCACAAACTGCATTTTCGATGTTCTCCTGTGAAGGCGTCCGTATTTCAAATCCATGCTTCTTGTACCATTTGACAAGGTTCGGATTGTTGTTGATGTTTTCTTGAGTTAGAGAACCGCAGATTCGCCTAATTCCCCGCTGACGAGCTTTCTTTATCGCAAACTGCACTACTGTGAGTTCCCAGCCCCCTGCGACGGTAATCGATTGATTTGGGTTCAACTAGCAGCCTCAAAAGAGCTGCCCCTAAGTGTTCTGGAGTGTGAATTACATCGTCGCGAATCAAGATATCGCCTATCACCAATTTATCGGGCGGATACAAAACGCATTGAAGCATACCAATTGCGGTGTTGCGGTACAGGAGTTTGGCAGTGAAATATTGGTCTTCGTCCGGGTCTACTTGCAGTCGGTATTCTCGTCTGCAGGCGATCGCGAACCATCATTCGAGCGATGTTTTTCGATGAACTTTCCAACATTATTTATTTTTAGAGTCCCTGAACCGATTATCCCTCACCTCGGATGCGATCGCCTTTTCTTTCTCTTTGACCCCGTTCACCCGCCGCATTAAGAAATACCCCCGACGGATGCAGTAATGCAGTATTTGTGGCAAACTCTCAGGTGTCGGGTCGGTATAGAACCCATTTGACATCTTTTCTTAAAAAATAAGGCAGACAAACAAGTCGTCTCACATAACTCAATAGCCACAA
>NZ_JAUBPB010000096.1:0-20217 GCF_036700545.1 Microcoleus sp. SVA1B4 | reverse complement strand
CCCGCCCGTCCAAAAAGGACGGGCGGGACGCCCATCCCACTTTCAAGAGTGGAAGTTATTTAATTCTCATTCCTAAATAAAAATTCATCCCTCTCACTGTATTGATTGCTATATTTTACGCCATAAACTCAGGAGAGCTTTTTCTTCTCCCTCCTGCCTCAAAACTCCAATTCCTAGCTTGGCTGCTTTCATTTAGATTCTCCCTACATATCTTCGGGATCTGGTGCGATCGGGCGCAGTTTTTTTAAAGTCGCATAAATTTTCAGTAAATACCGATCTACACACTCGCCAAACGCAAAGTTAAAATATACCCAATAAAAAATAGCTCCTCCTAGCTGTTTTTTGGGCCAGCTAAATATCAGGGAGTGCATCTACGTGTCAATAAATAAAACGCTCAAAGGCAGAGCCACTACACCTGCCCCAGGTTTTACCATGATTGAGCTATTGATAATTATTTTAATCATAGGAATATTTTGTGCGATCGTCGCCCCCTCTTGGCTAATGTTTATTAACAACCACCGTTTAAAGGTATCAGTCGATCGAGCTTATTGGGCAATGGAACTTGCCCGCAGCAACGCCAAACGCGACAAAACCTCATGGCAAGCCAGCTTCAAACAAGTAGGAGAAAACGTACAAATAGCCGTTCACCCAGCCGACATTCCCCCAGCCCAAAT
Source organism: Microcoleus sp. SVA1B4 (assembly GCF_036700545.1). Lineage (NCBI taxonomy): Bacteria > Bacillati > Cyanobacteriota > Cyanophyceae > Oscillatoriales > Microcoleaceae > Microcoleus > Microcoleus sp. SVA1B4. The sequence continues at coordinate 19,543 of NZ_JAUBPB010000096.1, read as the reverse complement.
ACCAGACAGTCAATGGAAAAACCTAGAACTGCAAATTCAAATACATACAAATGACACAACATTGCGCCAAGTCAATGAGAATACAAATCAAGTAACAAAAGATGGAACAGTCTGGCGAGCCATGTTCAATTACCGAGGTTGCCCCGTTTATAACAAGACTGACGAATGCGGTTTAACAAGCATTCTAGCAAAAGGAAACCTAACACTATCTCATCCTAATCTCAAAAATGGCGATCGATGCGTCATTATCTCCACTCTCTTAGGACATCAGCGCACCTCCAAAAGACAAAGCAAACCCAATCCAGACAATGACAAAAATCGATACTGTTACTGAATTCAGATTACCGACCGTCAGGACACGGCAGTGCCGTTTCCCTACAAATCTGGCGATGGTTACATCCTCAAAGGGCGAGCGATTATTTTGGGGTAGGGAAACGGCATTGCCGTTTCCTCAATAGCCTTGTTGTCGATCGTTATCTGCGATGTCAATTCCTGACCCAGCATACAATATAATCAACTACTTCTTACTCGGCGCAATTTTCTCAATAGAAATCAGCGCCTCCATCACCGACTCCACAATCGGCGCCGCCACCGTACCCCCCGAAGAACCCTCCTTCGGCTCATCAATCACCGCCAAAACCACATACCGAGGAGCCTCCACAGGCATGATCCCCACAAAGCTAGTAATAATCGCCTTGTCAGAATAACCCCCACCAGCATTAGCTTTTTGAGCCGTGCCCGTTTTTCCAGCAATCCGATACCCAGGAATTTGTGCAGCTTTCCCCGTACCGCCATCAACCACAGTTTCCATCATTTCTAACACCTGCTTAGTAGTTTCCGGCGAAAAAACCTGCTTTGGAACCGGCCTCGGAAGCTTCCAATAAGCTTCACCTTCCCTATCAAAAAGTCCCCGCACAACGTGAGGAGTCACCAACTTGCCACCATTAGCCAAAGCGCCGTTAAGCTGCACCAACTGCATCGGAGTAATCGAAAAACCTTGCCCAAAAGCCGTAGTAGCAACTTCCACAGGAGAGTTAATAAATTGCTCTCGATTTTTAAGTTGACTGCTTACTTCAAAAGGCAAATCAGTTCCCGCAGTTTGTCCGAGTCCAAGTTTTTCTAAAGCTTGATAGTAAAGAGAAGGTTTCATGGTTCTCATCATGTGCACCATCCCCACATTACTAGAATGTTTCAAAATCTCAGTAACAGTCGAAGGGCCGCGCGCGCCTGCTCTTTGGTAATCGGAATTTTGGATAGTCCAAGGATTCATGTAAATCCGACCTTCATCGTTAAACACGGTATTAGGTTTCACCGCACCCGCTTCCAGAGCGATCGCCACATTAATCGCTTTAAAAGTCGAACCAGGCTCATAAACATCAGTTACAGCCCAATTTTTATAGCGCGACAAATCGAAATTAAAATATTGATTCGGGTCATAAGAAGGTTCCGCCACAACTGACAGCAATTCCCCGTTACTGGCATCCATCACAATCACTGTGCCCCGCTTCGCATCGTGTTGCTTCATTTTTTCCTTGAGGGCACTGCGGGCCGCCCGCTGCAAGCGACTGTCGATCGTCAATTGCAATTTCAAGTCATCAAGCTGCACAAATCCCGCCGTCAGCCGATCGGGAACCCAATTCCCATTGCTCGACCTGCTAAACTGAATCGACGGCATCGATCGTTCCAACAAATTCTGCTGGCTGTATTCCACCCCAGCTTGTCCCTTCCGTTCCCCATCCACATAACCGAGGATATCCGCCGCCAACTCCTGCTGTGGGTAAAAACGCTGCTGCTGACGCAGCAACTCCAAGCCATCCACCAGACTCTCTTTAATTTGCATCCCAGCGACGCGATCGGCAACCTCTTGAGGCAGAGAGTCCGCAATTGTAATACCGCTTTCAGCAAGATTAAACCTGCGTATCAATTCAGTTTCCGACGTAGTGCCCGGAGTCAGTTCGATCGCCAGCATCGGAGCCAACTTAGCAGCAATTTCCGCCTTCGAGTGGTTAAATAACTTCGGGTGAGCGTAGAGCGTGTACACCTGTCTGTCGATCGCCAAAACATTTCCTGCGCGGTCAATTATCGGGCGTCTCGGTACAAACGGCTTCGTTTTGAGAGTTTGCTGCTGAAGAGCTTGTTTACGCAGCGCCGGAGCTCGCGTCACCTGCAAATAAAACAAATTCACAGCCAGCCCCAGCCCCCCCAGCATCAACACCGCCCACACCGCCCACAAACGGAACTTGCTGCGCTTTAAACGCTCCACCGGTCGCCCCCAAGATGCAGCCGTCTGTTGTGGCGATCTGCCGAAACTGCCGGAATCTCTAGGTTTTGCTGATTTTTTCCACCCAGTACGCGCGGCGAAGCTATCCCGTAGGGAATCGCCCGCCTGTTTTGTGCGTTTGAAATTCGGCGATCTGTAGCGGTCAAAACGGGGGTCGTAGCTCATGGCATTAAAAATTCAATAGCAAGTTAGAGCGTTTTAGAATTTAGAATTTATAACTTAAATCTTAAATCTTAAAAGATAAAATTCACGACTTGGAAATGATCAGTCCCTATCAGGGTTTGGAGCACACCTAAAGTTGCATTCTGTTTTTTGAAGTGGTCTTAATTATTTTTAATCTGTAACTTCCGGTGGGAAGCTGAAAATCGATCGCGACTTGCATTCCAAGTCAAAAAGGAAATTAGATCCTCAAATTCTCAGGCCCTCGGACACTCATGCCCGGAGGGCGCTCTCCGCTTTGACACAGGTTTAATAGCCCAGCGGTGTTTCCACACCGGCTCGATTCTGGAGAGCGGGCTCAGAATTTGGTGCCGCAACGGGCGATCGAGTTTCAGGGGCCGGCTGCAAGAAAATCGTGTCCCCAGGATTCTGTGGAACCAAACCGGTTTCGGAATTTTGGGCTTCTTTAGCAAGTTGGTGTTTCAAGACTTCACTAGAAGCACTCAATTGTTGTTCCCGGAGGCGCAGAGTTTCCAGTTTTTGATACTCCTGACTCCAGCGCTGCTCGCCGTAAACTGTCAAGCCGTAGAGACTCAGAGCACCGCCCAAAAGCATAACTGCTACCACTGAGGAGGCGCGCTGTGCCCGCAGGAGTGATCGCAACCACACTGGCTGCTGCTGGCGATTGGGCAAGACTTTCAGCACCGATGCGGACTGCCGAACCTGAGCCTGTTCGTCGTTTGCTGGCGAGTAGTTGGGCAATACCGGCCCTGTCTTCGCCCGCCTAGCTTTGGCAATAGAAGTAACTTTGCTTTTGGCTGGGCCAGCAGCGGGCTTGCGGGTCGATCGGGAGCGGGGAGAATCCGGGGATCTGATAGCAGCGGTCATAAAGTTCACCAATACGTAAAGTGGGGTAGCTTCAGCTTGATTGAGGTTAAGAGTTTTTTGTCTCCCAGAGCGCCAGTAGTGGCTATCTGCGTTCGATCGGTTATCCTTACCAAGGATACCTCACAAGCCAACCAACCCATCCTACCACTGGTCTCTTTGACTTCAGGATTTGGCAAAAAAAAGAAATCTTTGCTGGTTAGCGATAATCTATGTGAAATTTATTAATAAATGCAGTATTGTAATCAACGAGCGAATCGTTGAGCTATTCGTGCCAGCATTGTTTCTCAAGTACACTATTCCCTTCCTTGCGATGGGTTTTCAATGTTAAGGAGTTTTTATGAACAAGGGATTAATTCGTTTGACTTTGGTAGTGGGCTTGGCAGTAGCCCTCGGCGCCTGCGGAGGAGATACCACCACCCCCAGCTCCCCTAGCCCCTCTCCGGGCGCTGGCACTACTAATCCTCCTGTTTCTTCTCCATCTCCAAAAACCACTCCAACTACTAGCCCTGCCCCTGCTCCTAAAAAGCCCTAACTAGGGCTATCCCGGAGTTGGTGCCCAACGAGCCTAGCCTGGGGGTGAAAAATGGTTCGCTCCTCGCATTTTTTCATCTCATAGGTCTAGGTCTCAAGTTGGGTGTTAGTGATTCTCTGCTGCTTTTACTAAAGTTCAGTACGTCCCGTTACCGCAGCAAAGTCCGCTGATTCGCTGCGTTACAAAAACATTCTTTTTCAAGTATAAAATTTGACAAGCGAATTTCAAAGGTGGTACCCGCCACGTGATTTATCCGTGGAATCAATCCCAAATCCAAAATCCTTGCATCCTCAAGCCCCCGGATTTATCCGTGGTGTCAATCTCAAATCTAAAATCTAAAATCTAAAATCGAATGACTCCCGGCCTGCACGTTTTGAAACTCAAGCCTGTGACAGGATGTTTGAGGACATTGCCAGTGCTGCTGCCTCAACTGAATATCAATCGGAGGAGCTCGCAGACTCGACGCAAATTTTGCACTGTCGATCGAGTCTCGCTTTCCTTCCCCGCCGCTGTTACCCGCAGACGAGACGAAAGCAAGCACAAACTTGGATGCTCGAAAACTCGCTCGATGACAGCATCGGCATTGCTACTCGATTTGTTGAATACGAGTATTGCCCCGGTGCGGGCAAGCACATCGAGCCGTCTGTTTTGAGCCCGTTTAGTGATTCAAGTGGTGCCGCACCAGTTCGGTATTAACCCTGCCTCGGCAAAACTCGCTCCCGTTGCGCCTGAGTGCTGCTTTAAACCTATTGCACCGTCGATCGTAGCATGGTGCTAGTTTGGTAGGCGATGCCTTGAGCATGGCAGATATTGCTTGCTGCTGTCGCCATACTGAGTCCTTTAGCTTTGATTCCTCAATACCGAGTTAAGCATCCTTCGCTGTTTGAGCGTATTGCCCAAATTCACGGGATTTGTGGGCCAACCCAGCCTCCGAGATGTGAAAGTCTACCGATCGGGCGATGCTCCCTGCCTGAAAATTCCAGGTAAACTATTAACTGCTCCCCAACACTTACAGGGTTGACCCTCCGGGAGTCGCCAATCGACAAGAGTTTAAAAAAACTCTCTATCACATATAAAAAAATAAGTCAAGGATATTTGGGGAAAAATATAAATTTTTCAATTTGTTTGAACTACCAGCCGGGAAGTCCCTCGGTATATTTAGAGGGGACACATCTGAGCGCTGCGCGAAGTACCCCGTTGGGAATTACGCCCGCGTGATGGAAAGAAGCGTCGGGTGGAGGGACGGAAACCGACAATTAGACTTAGCCACTATGAATTAATCTTCGGAAGTATCTTGATTTTCGATGTACTTCCTAAGTGTTGAAATGGTAATCTTTGGTGTGGCATTTTGGACATACACAAACTATACTATGCAAAGGTCGAAAAAAGAAAGTTAAAAAATGCAACTCACTTACAAATACCGCCTCAAACCCACAAAAGCCCAACTAACAACGATGGTGGCTCACCTAGAGCTCTGTCGTCGGCAGTACAACTACCGACTTGGCGATAGATTTAGGTGGTGGTCAGCCACGAGAACACCCGTCAACGCCTGTCCCTTGATTGTTTCGATAGTCCCGATTGAGGAAATTTATCAAAATATTCCTTTGACGAGAGTGCAAACTAGGGATGGTAGAAAAAAGGATGAGTCAGGCAATCCTTTGACCAGGAAAGGTGACGTTTTCTCGAACATTGAAGGCGGATATGTACAGTGGCAAACCATACAACTGGCTGACCTGAAAAACACAAAAAAGTTATTCCCTGATTATAAAGTGTTAGATTCGCAGGTCTTGCAAGATGTCGTCAACAGGGTGGAAACTTCCTTTTCAAATTTCACCACGCCGGACACAAATGGCAATCGTAGAGGCAAGCCCAGATTCAAAGGGCTTCATTACTACAAATCTTTCACTTATCCTCAACTAGACAATCTTGATATTGTCAAGGACGAGCAAAATAGGATTTGTATTGACCTCGCAAAAATAGGTCAAGTACCTATGGTTTTCCACCGTCCAATACCAACAAGGTTCACAGTTAAGACGGGAACAGTTATCAGAGAAGCTGATGGGTGGTATATCTCCCTGACGCTAGAAGATAAAACAGTTCCCGTAACGGTTGCAGAAATTCAACCGACGGTCGAAAATACTGTTGGCATCGATCTGGGAATCACTAATTACGTCTATCTTTCCAATGGCGAGAGAGTTGAGAATCCTAGGTTTTTGAGGAAGTCGGCCCAGAAATTGGCAAAACTTCAAGCGAAGTTAGCTAATAGAGTCAAGGGTTCTAAGCCTGGGAAGATTATCAAGGACAAGATTTCCAAACTCCATCAGTTTGTAGCTAGATCCCGATTAGATTTTCAGTTTAAAACTGCACATGAGCTATTCGGTAAATGTGAGGTTTTAGTTGTTGAAGACTTGAGTGTCAAAAATTTAACTAGACTTGCCCAGCCCAAGACAGATGTTGAAAATGGTAATTTGGTTTATTTGCCGAACGGTCAGTCAGCTAAAAGTGGCTTGAATAAATCCATGCTTGATGCTGCTCATGGGCAATTCGCCAGCGTCCTAAAATATGTCGCCTGGAAATTGGGTAAAAGCATTTTGTTTGTCTCTCCAAGAGGAACTTCTCAACATTGCTGGAATTGCCTCAACAAAGTACCGAAAGAATTGTCGGAGCGCTGGCATTCTTGTCAATGCGGAGAATCTTTGGATCGAGATAAAAACTCAGCTAAGCTTATAAAGAGAATTGGTCTAAGTTACGAAAGTGGCGGGGGAACTCCGTCACTCAAAAAAGCCTTTGAAAAAAAGGAAAAAGAAGCCTGCGGTCTAACTGTACTCAGTTGACCGTCAGGTTCGTTCACTATTTCTATACTTAGATGTTAGCAGTAAAACCCCAGCTCGGCCGTCGGCAAGGCAACAGCCTGCTGTGTGTGCAAGGACGCGCGCTGGATCTGCAGCAGTCAAGATCGTGCTAATCAGTGGTAGGATCAGCGATTAAAAATGTATCGAAATGTAAAGTGCAGCGTCGCTCTAGGTTTTGAAAGCCATTTAGTTAAAAGATTGAGGTAAGTAGTTTTATGCCCGCGACCGTCCCCTTTGAACAGATTGACCGCATTGTTTGGAATCAGCACCACGATCCATTTGAAGTGCTAGGCCCTCATGCGATCGAAGAAAATGGCAAAAAAGTCTGGGTCGTCCGAGCTTATCTGCCGAATGCGGATGCGGTATCCGTAGTTTTGCCGGAGGCCAGGGCCGAATACCCGATGAAATCAGAGCATCACCCTCACTTTTTTGAATGTACGATCGACACCCCAGAACTAGCAAACTATCAATTGCGGGTCAAAGAAGGGGAACACGAGCGCTTCATCTACGATCCCTACGCCTTTCGATCGCCCAAACTCACAGAATTCGACCAGCACCTATTCTCAGAAGGCAATCACCACCGCATTTATGAAAAACTCGGGGCGCACCTCACCGAAGTAGGCGGCATCACAGGAGTATATTTTGCCGTTTGGGCTCCGAATGCCCGCAACGTCTCTGTTTTAGGAGATTTCAACTATTGGGACGGCCGCAAACATCAAATGCGGAAATCGCAAAACGGCATCTGGGAATTATTTATTCCGGGACTATCTGTAGGAACTTCCTACAAATACGAAGTGAAAAACCAAGACGGACATCCCTACGAAAAGTCCGATCCTTACGGTTTCCAGCAAGAAGTGCGGCCGAAAACAGCATCAATTGTCACCGACTTAGACACCTACACTTGGCACGACAGCGCTTGGATCGAAAAGCGGCGGCACACAGACCCACTGACGCAGCCGATTTCGGTTTACGAATGCCACATCGGTTCTTGGCTGCACGCCGCTACTGACGAACCCGCCCTGCTACCAAATGGGGAAGTAGAACCCCCCGTGCAGGTTTCGGAACTCAATCCCGGGGCGCGCTTTCTGACTTACCGGGAATTAGCCGATCGGCTGATACCCTACGTCAAAGATTTGGGATTCACTCACATCGAAATGCTGCCCATCGCCGAACATCCTTTCGACGGTTCTTGGGGCTATCAAGTCACCGGCTATTTCGCCCCAACTTCCCGCTACGGCACACCTGAAGATTTCATGTATTTTGTTGACCAGTGCCACGCCAACGGCATTGGCGTACTGGTGGACTGGGTACCGGGACATTTCCCCAAAGACGGCCACGGCTTGGCTTTCTTTGATGGAACTCACTTGTACGAACACGCCGACTCCCGCAAGGGCGAACACAAAGAGTGGGGAACCCTAGTATTTAACTACGGCCGCAACGAAGTGCGGAATTTCCTAGTATCAAACGCTCTGTTCTGGTTTGACAAGTACCACATCGACGGGATTCGCGTAGATGCCGTAGCCTCGATGCTTTATTTGGATTACTGCCGCGAACCGGGAGAATGGCTGACCAACCAGTACGGGGGCCGGGAAAATATCGAGGCTGCAGATTTTCTGCGTCAGGCGAATCACGTCATTTTTAGCTATTTCCCAGGTGCGCTGTCGATCGCCGAAGAATCTACCTCTTGGCCGATGGTATCTTGGCCGACCTATGTAGGCGGTTTGGGTTTCAACCTGAAGTGGAACATGGGTTGGATGCACGATATGCTCGACTATTACCACATGGACCCGTGGTTCCGCCAGTTCCACCAGAACAACATAACTTTCAGTATGTGGTACAACCACAGCGAGAATTTCATGCTGGCTTTGTCCCACGATGAAGTAGTGCACGGCAAAGCCCACATCATCGGGAAAATGCCAGGAGACGAATGGCAAAAGTTTGCAAACGTGCGGTGTTTGTTTACTTTTATGTTTACTCATCCCGGAAAGAAAACGATTTTTATGGGGATGGAGTTCGGCCAGTGGCACGAGTGGAACGTTTGGGGGGATTTGCAGTGGCAGTTGCTGCAATTCGAGCCTCATCAAAAGTTGAAGCTGTTTTTTAAAGATTTGAACAATTTGTACCGCAGCGAAACGGCACTTTACAGTCAAGATTTTGCTGAGGATGGGTTTGAGTGGATTGATTGCAGCGACAATCGACACAGTGTCGTGGCATTTGTGCGCCGAGAGAAGGATGGCGACGAGTTTGTGGTGACGGTGTGCAATTTTACGCCCCAGCCCCACTCTCACTATCGCGTAGGAGTGCCGGAACCTGGTTTCTATACGGAGTTGTTTAACAGCGACGCGCGGGAATACGGCGGTAGCAATATGGGGAATTTGGGGGGCAAGTGGACTGAGGAGTGGTGGTTCCACAACAGTGCTTATTCGATCGACTTGTGTTTGCCACCTTTGGGGGTGTTGATCTTAAAGCTCGATCGGGCAAAAACAACAGCAAAATCTCAACAGTTTTAAGTTGTGAGTCATGAGAGTTTTGAGTTAAACATCAAAACTTTATTAAACCTAAAACTTTGAGGGTATTTAGAAACCCGGTTTCTTAGACAAACCGGGTTTTTTCTGTTTTTTTGTTGCGAAAAAAGGAAGTTCTGCAACGGATTCGCTTTCTTCTGATTTAAGGAGTTTAATATTAATTCCGGTTGCATCGGAATGATTTAACCGCAGAGTACGCAGAGATCACAGAGGAAGAGAAGAGAGAGATGAATAATTTCGATGCACAGGGAAAGGATATAATAACTCTTCTAAATACTTAGGCTACCCATCGAGTCCGATCGGCGGGGAACCGCGAGGGTATAAGTTCCAAATACTACCGCTAGGCGAGCGTACCTCTTACCAAGTTTTAATTTCGAGTATCGGAAGCGCCAAGATTATAAGAAACTTTTGACTGCTCAACTGTTACTACTTCTGAAAGAGATTGTTCTGTCGCTACCTCTAAAGCTGGCAGTGGTAGATGCTTCATTTCCCAAACTTTCAGCAAAATTAGATATTCATAAAAAGCTTGCAGCGTGCACCAAGCCAATCCCGCTTGGCCGTCAAGAAATCCGCCGAGTAAAATATACATATAGAAAAAGCGCACCACAGGCCGCAAAGGCAAGCGCAAAGAAAAATCTTTCAAAGCGCGGCGCCTTTCCACCTCCGACGCGCCAAACAATAAACCCCACCAATTTACTTGACCCGCTTCTAATTGGCGGAGAGTTTCAGCCGCCTCGTCAGTCGAGTAGCGGTTGTGCTTTTCAATCCAGCGGGAAAGACCTTTGCTGCAAGTATAGTGAGGGTAAGTTTCCTTCAAAAAGTGAGTAGGCCCGTTGCAGACTTCCCGTTCAGTGTGACCGTAGTCCGTAAACCACACTCGGTCTTTGCGAAAGAGACGCATTTGATAACGGGGATATTGAGTGCTGCGGCGAATCCAGCGCTCCATAAATATTACTTTTTCAGCTACGTAATAGCCGATATATTCTTGAGTTTCGATCGCCTTTAAGCATTCAGCAAACAGTGCAGGCGTCATCCGCTCGTCAGCTTCGAGGATGTAAACCCATTCGTACTTGCACGGGACTTCTTGGAGCATCCAAGTCCGCTGGCGTCCGTGAGTTTCAAAGCGGTGCTGCACTGTTTGCACGGCATAGTTCTGAACAATCTCAAGGGTGCGATCGGTGCTGAAAGAATCAACTACAATGATATCGTCACAAAGCAGTGCCGATTCAATGCAAGCGGCGATATCAATCTCTTCGTTGTAAGTCAGAATATAAATTGAGAACATTCCCAGCTTTCAGTAAGGGCAAACTATTGGGTAAACAAACTATTTCTCAGGGATGTCTCGACCAGCGCGATCCCTGCCAGCGCTGGTCAATTTTTCCGGCGGCCGAACCGCAGAATTCCCATACTTCTCAATCCCGTCCAACCAACAGTAATGTAGCCGATCGCTAACAACAAACTGTTGATTCCCGTCTGCAAACTCGAATTTCTCGATCGAGTTCTTAACTCTTTCTCTTTTTGTTGCTTGCGGGTGCGAATCTCGTTGCGAGCTTGAGTGGGAAGTGATTGAGCTTGCTGTTCCAGGAACTTGTCGAGGGCTTTCGGGTCATTTTTCGACTGCTCAAGCACAGCTTTCAATTCCTTGGGAACCTCTGGACTCTTGAGTGCTTCTTGCAGCTTCCCGTCGTCTTCCAGCAGCGCTCCTATCTGGCTGCGACGCTGGCTTTTGAGCTGTTCTACCTGAGCTTTAAATTGAGGGCTTTTAAGTTGTGCCTCAAGTTGACCTTCCGCTTGTCCGGCTTCTTGATCGACTTGAGCCAGAGCATCCTTGAGTTCCAAACGAGTATTGTTGAGGTGAACGGGAACCAGAGATAGGTAAACTAGACCTAACAAGCTGGAAATCAACAGCGCCCAGAATCGCAAGTCCAGCCAAACGTTGCGTCGCTCAATAGAGACTCCACTGCTGCTGTCCACCCAAAAGCCAGTCATCAGGAGGGCGATACCGATCAAAGGAATAATGCCCTTGTCAACTATCTGAGTTGCAGCAGTCAACTGCCAGCCTCGATTGAGAAGGTCTGAAGTTTCTCCCGGCAGCGACAGAACAATGCAGTCAAGCAAAGCAGACAGAATTAAGATAATCCCGACTACTTTGAGAGTTCGAGCAGCTACTGAAGAAAATTGACGGCTATTACTTGCTTTCATAATTCGTGTTAGATAATTCTACACCGTTAGATTCAAGGGGGTAGTTGAGTGGATTTTGTTGAACGAGTTTAGCTATTTTCCACCAAAATAGCTGCTTCGGATACCGAACTCGACTTTCCTCTGGGTTTTCACAGGCTGCGGTTGCGACCCAAAGGTCGAGTTTCTGCACAGCTATATACAGTTGGACACAGGAGGCTGTGCGCTTCTGGGTTGGCTGTAAAGCTTGGTCAAGATTGCGCCCAGACACTGCAGCAAGCAACTGCTGGCTTCTTCTATAGTCTGACGAATCCAGCGTAAAGATGAGCTCTGCACGCTTGGGTTCGGTGCTTTTAACTAGCTTTCGCTCGCGCGGCGGTGTCAGAAATTATAGACACAGGAGGAGCGCGTTTCGTTGGGTTTCACCCCCTAGGGCTCTCACTCCCCGATCGCCTGCCCGATGCGGTGGAACTCTCATCCCTTGTCTTATAGTAATTGATATAAGAGAGGGCGGGAATAAATAATTGTTTACCAACCTTTTTTACCTCCAATTACCAACAGCAGGATATGGCAGTTACCTATAAAATATTAGCTGTTTTTTACCTATAAATTATATTTTGAAAATCTGCTTGAGCCTCGGTAATCTTTAGTTATATTTTCTGGCTAAAAAGTTACCACTTGCTAATTAATGTTTGCTCAAAGGCAACTATTAATTAGTGGAAAAATTGAAGGATATATTTTTAAATAACGAAAGTGCAAGGAATCACATTTTTTGGTAGGATAATTTTGAGCGCTGTTCAAATTGGGTGGTAATGACTGCAATGATTTCTGATGTTTATACGTTGAAAGAACTTGAAAGATCGATCGCATCCGATCCGGACAAGTGGCGTCCGATCGTGTTTACTAACGGGTGCTTCGATATCCTGCACTGCGGTCACGTCCGCTATTTGCAGGCGGCAAAAAATTTGGGGCGATCGCTCGTGGTGGGCTTGAATAGTGACGCCAGCGTGCAAGCTATCAAACCGCAGCAGCCGGGATTGCCGCCCCGCCCGATCGTACCGGAAAATCAGCGAGCCGAAGTGTTAGCCGCTCTCAAACCAGTAGACGCCGTAGTAATTTTTTCCGAGATTACAGCAACTAAACTGATAAATATCCTGAAGCCTGATATATACGTTAAAGGAGGCGACTATCAAGTCGAAACTCTGCCGGAAGCACCGGCGGTTATCGCCGGAGGTGGCAAGATTTCCTTGATCGAAATAGAAGTTCCGAGTTCTACCAGTGCGATCGTCAAACGCATTTTACAATTAGGTACTTAACCCTCGATCGCAAACAGCAAACAGTGAGCTAAACTCAGAAGTTGCCCCATCAAAAAACGCTAAAGTACGCGCGTGCGAAGCTATCCCGTAGGGAATCGCTCGTATAACTTCATCCCAATTGCTAAGCAGGAGATAATTTTAATGGAACTCACAAGCAATAACACGATCGCGGAAATCCTACAAAGACACAAAGCAGAGTTACTAGCAGACTGGCTCAAAGAACTGCAAAATACCGGGCTGCGGCGGGACGACTTGATGAGAGCCAAAGAATTGCGCTCGGAGTGTCAAGAGTTTCTGCAATTGCTCCACATTGCAGTCGGGCACGGTAATTTTAGCGACATCCAGACACCCGAATGGGAAAATATGCGGGTGTTGCTAGCAGAAGTTTCGCGATCTCGTGTTCAGAGAGGCTTTACTCCCTCAGAGATAGCGAGTTTCATTTTATGCTTCAAAAAGCCATTGTTCGATCGGCTTTGTCATGAACTGACAGAAAACCGCGACGCACTTGTCGAACAACTTTGGCTTTCCACCAGTTTATTAGACCAGCTTGGCCTTTGGGTGACAGAAATTTTTCTCAAAGCTCGCGAAGAAGTCATCGAACGGCAGCAGCAAGAAATGCTCGAATTGTCAACACCCGTAGTCAAACTTTGGCAAGGCATTCTCGCTTTACCCATGATCGGGACTCTCGACAGTGCCCGCACTCAAATAGTCATGGAAACTCTGTTGCAGGAAATCATGGAAACCGGCTCAGAATTTGCGATTTTAGACATTACAGGCGTGCCGACTGTTGACACTTTAGTTGCTCAACATTTATTAAAAACTGTCGCCGCCGCCCGTTTAATGGGTACTGAGTGCATCATCAGCGGCATTCGCCCGCAAATAGCTCAAACCATAGTTCATTTGGGAGTTGACTTGCAGGATATTCTCACAAAAGCTACTTTAGCAGATGCTTTTAAAGTCGCTTTGCAGCGCCAAGGTTTAACTATAAAAAATATTAACGAGGACAGATAAATATATTGCATACTGAAAAAAAATCCAGTACAACTTAACAAGTAGGTGAATTTGTGGAACGGATACCGATACTTCAAATGGGAGAATTTTTGCTAGTAACAATTCAAGTAGATATGCACGATCGCTTAGCAATTACCTTGCAAGACGACCTGACAAACCGCATCGTCAAAACAGGTGTTAAAGGTGTGTTAATTGAAATTTCTTCCCTCGAAATAGTAGATTCTTTTATCGGTCGTATTATCAACAATATCGCTAGTATGTCGCGAATTTTAGATGCCGAAACAGTTGTTGTCGGGATGCAGCCAGCAGTTGCGATCACGCTCGTTGAGTTGGGGCTTTCCCTAACAGGAGTTCGCACAGCTTTAAGCGTTGAAAAAGGCATGATTTTGTTGCGAAAATCCTTGGGTTTTTCTCCTGGCGAGAATGCGTAAGCAGTCGATTAATTGTCCCATGACTGAGGCACAGGCAGTAAAGAAACCTAGTTTGTTTGTAGATAGCTTGTTGACAAACTGAAGATTTCTGAGGACAGGGCTTACGCACTCAAGGGGGTTAAATCAAGGGTTTGAGACTTGTGTTGAGCGTAGCCGAAACATTGCTTCATTATGTTCTCTATTGAGAGAAAATCGTAGTAAGTGCGTAAGTCCTATTAGGAGAAACTAAGTTGACGAGCGTAAGTCCTATATTTTGTGGAGAAGTTCTATTTTGGTACAGTAGCCGCCATGTCAAAACGTGAGACACTAGAAATCCGATCGTCATCCGATATAGTCCACGTCCGACAGCAAGTGCGAACTTGGGCTGTAGCAATGGGGTTCGGTTTATTAGACCAAACGAAAATCGTTACCGCAGCCAGCGAACTCGCCCGCAATACTGTAGAGTACGGCAAAGGGGGAACTGTAACTCTCGAAACGCTCCAATTAGGCAACCGCAAAGGGCTGAAGCTGATATTTGAAGACAAGGGGCCGGGAATTCCAGACATCGAATTGGCAATGACTGACGGTTATACTTCTAATCACGGTTTGGGTTTGGGGCTCAGTGGTTCCAAGCGGTTGATGCACGAATTTGAGATTGTTTCCAAAGCGGGTAAGGGGACTAAAATTGCGATCGTCCGCTGGCGGTAAGGAGTAAGGAGAGTGGGAGATTGGGAGAGAGTGGGGTCGCGCGCGCTACAAATGACTAATGAGAAACCCGGTTTCTATGAGTTTTGGGTTGGGTAACGAGAAATCTCAGTAGAAACCCGGTTTCTGAGGTCGATCGCGCGCTACAAATGACTAATGAGAAACCGGGTTTCTATGAGTTTTGGGTTGGGTAACGAGAAATCTCAGTAGAAACCCGGTTTCTGAGGTCGATCGCGCGATGGCTAACTAAACTAAGAACTAATGACTAATGACTAATGACTAATGACTAATGACTAATGACTTTTTAAATGCGCGCCAGCTTAAGATGAGAACTACAAAATAATGATAGATGCCGTAGCCCTGCCCGTAACAGAAGAAAGTCAAGTCGGAGAAGCGCGGCGAATCGCAGTCGCCCTGGCGGCCGAAGTCGAATTTAACGAGACCGATCGCGGTAAAGTGGCAATTGTTACCACGGAAGCAGCAAAAAACCTGGTCAAGCACGCCCGCGAAGGAGAACTTTTGCTGCGAACATTCAAAACAGCGGCAGGATATAGCATTGAAATAGTAGCGCTAGACCGGGGCAACGGAATGGCAAATGTCGCGCTGTGTATGCGGGACGGTTTTTCTACAGCGGGAAGCCCTGGAACTGGACTGGGGGCAATTAAACGCCTCTCTACTTTTTTTGATATTCATTCTGTACCCAAACTGGGGACAGCCTTATTAGCGCGGCTGGAACCGACCCAAAATAGCCGGGAAGCATCCCAAAACAGCAATTACTTGGAATTTGGGGTCATCCACTTGCCGAAAGTAGGAGAGCAAATTTGTGGCGATTCCTGGGCGGCGGAAAATCACCTTGACAAAAACCTGATTTTAGTTGCAGACGGGCTCGGCTACGGGGATTTGGCCCAGGAAGCCTCTCAGGAAGCAGTGCGCGTATTTCAAGAAAACGCCAAACTCGGCCCAAAAGCAATTTTAGAGAAGGCGCACGCTGCTTTAAAAAATACCAGAGGAGCGGCTGCGGCGATCGCCCAAATCGATCGTACCCAACAAACAGTTTGTTTTGCCGGAATTGGCAACATCAGCGGTGTAGTTGTCACAGATAACCAAAGCCGTAGCATGGTTTCCTACAACGGCACAGTTGGACATATGATGCGAAAAGTAGCAGAATTTGTCTATCCTTGGTCGCAGCAGTCCCTACTCATCATGCACTCCGACGGTTTGGCGGCGCAGTGGAATTTAAACCGCTACCCGGGCTTAGCCTCCAGACATCCTGCTTTAATCGCAGCCGTGCTCTACCGGGACTTCAAACGCACTCGCGATGACATGACAGTTATAGTAGCCAAGGTCAGGAACCCCATAGCTAAAGCTAGGGGATTGCAAACTGTTCGGCTCTAACGAGCCCAAGCAAGCAATCCCGAACCTGACCAGCCTAAGACTTAACCACAAGTCTACGTTTTCAAGGTCACGATACCGACAAATGCGTAGCTAGTTTGTTGCCACTATCGTTGATTGTTAAACATCTTTAGCGGGGTTAAGGAAGTGCAATTAACCTAACAAGCCTTGAAAACTTTGGCGAAGCTAACGTTACGAGAAATCAGAAGAGACGCAATAATGTCTAACCAAATCCTAGTTTTAGATACCCATCGCAAACCGCTAACACCCTGTACGCCAGGGATGGCACGGTCATTACTTAAAGCAAGAAAGGCTACTGTCTTTCGCCGATACCCGTTCACCATCATTATCACAAAGGAAGTTCAAGATACTCCACAATCTCTAACTTTAAAATTAGATCCTGGCAGCAAAGTAACGGGCATTGCTTTACTTAAAAATGACAAGCTGATTTGGGCAGCAGAGTTGACTCATAGAGGCTCAGCCATCAAAGATGCTTTATTGTCACGCCGTCAATTACGGAGAGCGCGACGTAACCGTAAAACCCGGTATCGTAAAGCCCGATTTCTAAATCGCACTCGTCATGAAGGTTGGTTAGCGCCCAGCTTGCAACATCGAGTAGATACGATATTGACCTGGGTTAACCGTATTTCTCGCTATGCTCCCGTAGGTTCACTGGTTCAGGAATTGGTCAGATTTGACTTACAATTGATGCAGAATCCTGAGATTAGTGGTGTCGAATATCAGCAGGGAGAACTACAGGGTTACGAGGTCAAAGAGTATTTGCTCAATAAGTTCAATCGTCAGTGCGTTTACTGTGGTGCAAAAGATACAAAGCTAGAGGTCGAGCATATCCACCCACGCTCTAAAGGTGGCTCTGATAGGGTTTCTAACCTGGCTGTGGCTTGCCATCCGTGCAATCAGCGGAAAGGTAATCAAGACATTAAAGATTTCCTCTCTGGTAAAGTTGACATTTTAAAGAGGGTATTGGCACAGAGTAAAGTACCCTTAAAAGATGCAGCAGTGGTTAACGCTACCCGATGGGCTTTATTCAATGCCTTGAGAACAACGGGTTTACCTGTCAGTACCGGATCTGGAGGCAAAACAAAGTTCAATCGGACTCGGTTAGGGCTTCCCAAAACCCATTGGCTTGATGCCGCCTGTGTTGGTGACACTCCGACATTAGAAGTTTTGACCTTGCAGCCGTTGTTGATTAAATCAGCAGGGCATGGGACTCGCCAAATGTGCGGTACTAATAAATTTGGTTTTCCAATTCGTCACCGTACAAGAGTCCAGATTCACAAAGGTTTTCAAACAGGCGAGCTCGTTAAAGCAACCGTTACCTCTGGAAAGAAAATCGGCTTTTACGTTGGGCGGGTTCTTTGTCGGGCAACTGGTAGTTTCGATATCGCTACGGTCACGGGAAGAGTTACGGGCATTAGTCACAAATACTGCACACCAATCCATAAAAAAGATGGTTACAACTATAGCTATTGATTTGGCTGTTGAGGGGGCATCGAACCCCCTCAACAACCACTCTTATCCCTCCCCATGTCTGAAGCCAGAGGTTTCTCGGAGGTTTTGGTGAAAAGCAGCGTGAGTTACCCAATCCTGACGACGGAAGTCCGCTTTGAACAAGACATCGTACAAGTACGCCAAAGAGCTCGCCAAATTGCTAAAGGGCTGGGATTTGATTCCCAAGTACAAACCCGCATCGCCACAGCAGTTTCCGAAATTGCCCGCAATGCTTTCAAATATGCAGGCGGTGGCAAAGTAGAATTCATTGTGGAAGGGGAATCGCCCCAAATTTTTCGGACTCGGATTTCCGACACGGGGCCGGGAATTGCTGATTTAGCGGCTGTGTTAAGCCCCAATTTTCGATCGCAAACCGGCGCGGGACTCGGTTTAGCAGCAGCGAAACGGTTGATGGACGAAGTGAAAATCGACTCTCGGCCCGATCGCGGAACGGCTGTACAATTAATTAAACAGTTTTCCAAAAATATGCCGGCGCTGAGTGCGATCGAACTAAATCAATTAGTTGACAAACTAGCGCGCCAAATTCCCGAAGATCCATACGCCGAAATTCAGCAGCAAAATCAAGAATTACTACGTACTTTAGACGAACTCCGCCAGCGTCAAGAAGAACTCGTACAATTAAATCAACAGCTAGAAGATACCAATCGCGGAGTCCTGGCACTTTACGCTGAATTGAACGACAAAGCCGAATCTCTCCGGCGGGCCAGCGAACTCAAAACCAGCTTTCTCTCCAATATGAGCCACGAGTTTCGCACTCCGCTAACGGCAATTATGAGCCTTTCGGAAATATTGTTAAATCGCCTCGACGGAGAACTTTCAGACGAACAGGACAAGCAAGTAAATTACATTTACAAATCCGCCGAGTCTCTCGCAGAACTTGTCAACGACTCGTTAGATTTAGCCAAAGTGGAAGCCGGAAAACTAACTGTTCGCTTGGCTGATTTTGAAGTCGAAGATTTGTTCAGCGCCCTGCGAGGAATGATGCGCCCCCTGCTTCCCCAAAACTCTGCCGTTTCTATAATTTTTGAAGATCCTCTCGAACTTCCAATCCTCACAACCGACGAGGGAAAAGTTTCTCAGATTTTGCGAAATCTGATTTCTAATGCCCTCAAATTTACCGCAGCAGGTGAAGTTAGAGTTGCTGCGGAAATAGGAGAGGAGGGAACAGTTACTTTTTCAGTAGCAGATACGGGCATAGGAATTCCTCCAGCCGACCAAAGGCGGATTTTTGAAGAATTTGTCCAACTCGAAAACCCCTTGCAGAATGGCGTCAAAGGCACGGGATTGGGATTGTCTCTGTGCAAAAAACTGGCGGAATTTCTGGGGGGAAGTATTGAAATCACAAGTTCACCCGGAGTGGGTTCGACTTTTTTTGTCACACTGCCAATTCTGTATCCTGGAGAGGAAGAAAACCCTTTGGAAATGTCCCCTGCTAAGGGAGATGAAATACCGCTGGCAAGCACAAATTCTAGTAGCTTGCGGGGTTCCGGGCGATCGCCAGCGCCGGATTCAGCAGCCAAAGTTTTGATTGAGGAGGATGAAGATAGTTTTTCGGTATTTGCTGAAAAACTTGCTGGCAGAAATTCATTGTACTGCGATATAGGTCGCCGACGGCGCTGAAGGTTGGGTTCGGCTGCTCTTTGAGCAACCGCAAGCAATTTTTATCGACATTATGATACTCACTGAAAGCATCCAGGATACAAGCCCCCGGATTCATCCGTGGAAAAATAAAAAACCTGTATCCGATGAAACTTGCCGAAC
>NZ_JAUBPB010000095.1:0-20845 GCF_036700545.1 Microcoleus sp. SVA1B4 | reverse complement strand
TTAAAAGTTTTTTTTAGTTATTTAGTAATGCACAAATTTAGGTGTTTGTCAAATTAATTTAGATGCGTTTACCCTGATTAGACAGCGAAGTTATCTAATTTTTGATTTTTGATTTTAGAATTAAGAATGACTGATTCCCGTCTGGTTTGGAGCTTGCCTGGAGTTAGATTTTTTTGTAGTGGTGTAAAAATTAGGCAAATTTTGCACAAAAAAAATGTAACTTTCCTGTAATTGATGCAGGTTCAGCAACATTCTGCGATCGATCAAAGCAATCAACCGTCCTCGACCAAATCCACTACAATCTAGGCAGACGAATCTTGTTCAAAACGTCTTGCAGCCGTTCTGACACGCCGCCCAATTGTTCTGACAAAGCTACAAGTTTGCCGTAAGCTTCAACTAAACGATCGCCCTCAACATAAACTTCTGGAGTAGGATAATTTTTCATCGCTTCCAGCAGTGTAATCTCGTTATCATTAGTTGCAGACAGCACCAAGGCAGATCTCAAAGCTTCTCGATTTGCATTCCCAGAAGGAGTGCGAATTACCTCACCCACTTCATCGAGGATTATTTCCCCAACCTTGCTGTTAAGCGTCCGATCCAAAAAGCTTTGACTGACTTTCACCGGTCTCGTCAGACTGTTGCGAACGGATTCCGGGTCTTTTTTTGCTTTTCCCAGCAGCATTTCTAAGCCGGGCGACATTTTTCCAGTTTCTACAAAAATTTCTAATTCGCTGACTGGTAAAGTCATTCGGATCGCACTGTATTTGAGCACTACCTTTTCGGCAGCCACAGCAGCATTACTGTAAAATACAATTCCCGCGCCTGCTGCTAAAAATAACGTCCACCGCTTTTTGAAAAATGCTCGACCCATACTCAAATCTCCCAACATCTTTTTCTACTTCGACTTTGACACATCTTATTAGTTACTGTACAGGCTCAGGTATTCGGGAAATGCCACATTATTCGATCGCCCCAACACTTATACCATTTTAGATTTTAGATTTTAGATTTTAGATTTTAGAACTGCGAATGACTGATCGTCGTGGTTTCGAGTATGGGCCTAGAGTTGCATGATTTTTGGGAACTGGTATTACCGATACCTGATGCTAGGCAAAAAACTCTGTTCAGGACGCTGCTACGGGCCTCTGTGTGCGGGATGCAAACCCTACTGATTCTCTCGCTCTATCTCTCGATCCTAGCAAAATGCCTAACGCCAGCTCTTCTATCAGTGAAGGCTGGCGCTGGGCTTAAATTTATTTTATATATTTAGGGTCTTTATGAAAGCTGACCCCAATTGAACGAGTTACAAGCGGTTTATGATTAGGGCCTTTAAATTTGCTGACCCCAATTGAACCCACATTCTTATAATTACAGGGATCGCTGGAAAACCACGATTTCATAATAATTTCTTTATATTTATAACTTTTTCTTGCCTAAGATAAATTTTTGTCTCGATTTGTACATTTTTGTTACTTCGACTTCGGGGAGCGGCCCTCGGCGCGCTGCTCCCAGCGAAACAGGAACACCATCAGGGCCACAACTCCGACTTGGAGGGCAAAATTGGGCAAAGCAGAACCAATTTCCCGGCCAGAGGCAATTTTAGCGAGGAAAACCAAGCCGCCGATAAAGCCCGAAGCGCCACAAGCTACGTAAACAAACTGTCGCAGAGGCCGGTAGGGAGTGGCCATTTCTGCGGTTAAACGCTCGTATTGTTGGCGGCTGAGGTTGCGCGGGTTTTTTGGGATGTTTGTGCGATCGTCCGAATTTGGAGCTGGCATAGATTTAGAAAATAAGTAAATTAGGATTGGGCCACAAAAACCCGGTTTCTAACAGAAATCCTCTGGCTGAGGTCGCCAATACGGTCGCAAAACCAGGTTTTTGGTCATGTGGGCGCAAGTCAAGCGAATATTAGACTACAACAAATATCTCACAACTGCCGAAACAAATCACCGCTGAAGCAAAAGCACAACTGTTTGCAAACAGCCAATAAAAACACCCAAAATGCCTCCTAAATTTACAATTCCCTGCAACTCGCTTTTGACAATTCCCTGAATTGCTAACTCCAACTCTTCAGGAGAAGTACCTTTGACTCGATCGACAATCACCTGGTCAATATTCAAAATTGGGATAGCCTGAGCTACAATATTTTCTAAATCCCGTTCTAGATAGCGCTCTAAAACCAAAGCCAGTTCTTTGCTGACAATTCCCAGGGAAGCGCTCATCACCGCTGAAGTTTGCAAGCGATTGAGAATCAACCGCGAAATATTTTCCCAGTCAATAGATTTACTCAACCCCTCAAGTACATCTGTTCCCCGCTGCTGAACATAGCTGCGAACACTGTCGCGCATAGTTTTTCGCAACTGTCTCACAGTCGAAACCGGTAAATTTTGCATCGACAAATTTTGCAGCCATTCCTGAATTCGCCCGCGAATTCCCAAAGAAATAGTTAACTCTGCTAAGCGCTGATTTGTCGCTTCTCTGTCATCCAGACAAAAAGTCCGCAGCCGAGTTAAAGTGTTCCGCAAACCAAACAAATTTGCTACTACCCAATAAGTGCCGCTGGTTTTTTCTCGAAACCCTTCATCGATGATCGAAATATTGCGATCCGTCAAAAAGTCAATTAAAGCCTGCCGCAGCACTTCCGGTGGTATTACTACCTGCAACAACCACTCAGCAAGCTGAGCAGCCTGAGCTTCCGTTAGCTGAATCTCCAGCAAAACTTGGTCAAAAATTTGATTAAGCTGAGCTTCTAAAAAATCTTCCCGGCGCGCCAAAACTTTGAGAATTCGCGGCACAGATTCCCCCAGCAAATCTCGCAGAATGTTAGCGAGAATTTTAGCCGTTTTTTGCTCTGCGTCTGCTTTTACCTGATCCAGCGCCAACTGTAACAACCAGAGAATCACCGACTGCATCCGCTCGGTTTGCAGGAGGCGGCGCGCTAAGTTTTGCAGTTCCTGTGGCGTCAGCAGCGAACCCATGATTGTGTCGGAAATTCGCTTTGCTAAACGCTCTTGGTTGCGGGGGATCAAGCCGGGAGTGAAAGGCAACTTCCGCCCTTTGATGTAAATAGCTCGATAGGGGCGGAACAGCATTTTGATAGCTATATCGTTAGTGAAATAGCCAATAATTCCTCCCACTACAGGTGGGGCCAACAACAGCCAAATGTCAGAGGGATTCATAAGATTTTAGATTTTAGATTTTAGATTTTAGATTTACTCCACAGATGAATCTGGGGGGGTGAACCTGGGTCTAAAATTTTGATCTGGAGTATTCGATCGACCGAAACTGCAACCACTTTTAATTTTCAATTGCTTTGACTAATACCAATACTCCCATCATAGCTCCAGCAATGGGGTAGTGGGTGGCGGCGGCAAATCCGGCTTTGTTGGCGATCGCGACTTGTTGCTGGCCGATCGGGAATTTTTCTAAACTAGGATTAATGTAAGCATATTCTTGAGTCATGCCAAATTGCTGAGCAATGGGCACTACGAGAGTGTCTAGATAAAACTGCTGGAAGCTCCGCATTAGGGAATTGCTGGGGCGGTGGAGGTCGAGAATAGCTGCTTTGGCACCGGGTTTGAGCACGCGGTGCAATTCCTGAAGACTGCGGGGGATGTCAGTCACGTTACGCAGGCCGTAACCCATTGTGGCGCAGTCGAAGTAATTGTCAGCAAAAGGCAA
Source organism: Microcoleus sp. SVA1B4 (assembly GCF_036700545.1). Lineage (NCBI taxonomy): Bacteria > Bacillati > Cyanobacteriota > Cyanophyceae > Oscillatoriales > Microcoleaceae > Microcoleus > Microcoleus sp. SVA1B4. The sequence continues at coordinate 17,164 of NZ_JAUBPB010000095.1, read as the reverse complement.
GTCTAGGGCGTCAGATTCTACCCAGGAAATGGGACTAGCAGGGGTAAGAAAAGGTCTCGCGCGTTTGGCTGCCACGGCCAATTGTTCGGCGGAAAAATCTACTCCAAATACGCAACCAGTCGGCCCTGCTTGTTTAGCCAGCAACAAAGCTAGATCCCCGCTACCGCAGCACAAGTCTAAACAAGTATTTCCGGGGCCCGCACTGCTCCATTTCACCGCCATTTGCTTCCAAATCCGGTGTTGCCCAAAGCTCAACCAGTCGTTCAATTGATTGTAAACTGGTGCAATTCGATTAAATATAGTTTTAATTTGTTCGGCGTTATTAGTCATTTCTCGTTTTTCATTGGTGATTGATAATTGGTAATTGGTCAGCCGGAACAAAATAACTAATCCGTGCATTCATGTCATGCTGTCGCCAGTCATTAATGCTTTTTATTGTTAGCTCTCCGCGAGATTTTGTCTTAAATCCTTCCTTTGCTATTATTTTAAACTCAAGACAGAGAGCCGACTAATAACTAATGACTGACAACTAATGACTAATGAACCCGCCCAAAAACAGGTACAAGCTCCCGACAATCGTCGTGGAGATTCCAAAATTTTAGACTTTTGTTCAAGCTCCCAGATTCACTGCGCTGCAAGTCGATCTAAAATCTAAAATCTAAAATCTAAAATCGACTGACTGATGACTAATGACCCTGAAAACTCGTCAATACCAAAGCAACTTCTTGAGCGGCGAGGTGAACGGTTGTGAGTTCGTCGGGGCGCAGGGAACAAGGTTGCTTCCACTGCATGGAAATTAGGGCGATCGATCGACCTTTGTGACTCACCGGGATGCTGAGGTGAGCTTGAATGCCGGATTTCTGATAGTGCGGCAGACTCGCTAGGTTTGTGTCGTTGCCAATATTCACAGCACCCTGAATAGTTTGAGAGGTAATTGCTTCTCGAACCAGAGGGTCATCCGCCAGCCAATTTTCCACAGTTGAACCCGTGGTGTGACAGCCTTGGACTGGTATTAAAACATTTCCTTCCACCAGTTGCAAAATGCAAAAGTCTGCCAAAAAATTATCACTTATAGCAGTAGCAATTGGATCTAAACTTGCTTCCAAACTCGGATAATCCACAGCCGTTTGCATGATTGTTGCTAACAGTTGTATTTGATTTTGAGCGCGATCCAATTCCTCAGTCCGCTGCTTGAGAATTTCATAAGTCTCGGCTGCCTTTTGCACCACCATTTTCAGTTCGTTCGGGTCCCAAGGCTTGGTGATATACTTATAAACCTGTCCTGAGTTAATCGCATCCACCAAGTCTTCAATATCCGTAAAACCAGTCAAGATAATTCTGACCGTATTCGGAAACTGGGGTACGGTTTTGCTCAAAAACTCCGTTCCCTTCATTTCGGGCATCCGCTGGTCGGAAATGATGACGGCGACCTCGCCTTCGATGCCGAGGACTTCCAAGGCGCGAATTCCGCTCTCAGCTTTGAGCACGTTAAAATCTCGTCGGAAAGTGCGGTAGAGTAAATCCAGATTGTCTGGTTCGTCGTCTACTACCAGCATTTTGGGCTTTTTCGGTCTGTGTAGGGTCATGAGCTGGCGTTTAATTTGATCTAGCTCTGAAATGGCATTATCCATAACAATACGATAAACTCCCCTTTGTAAATTTAGGCGAGCAACTATTCTTTGACACTCCCCACGCATAGAATGCGGGGGATTCTTCTCTCAAAGGCTCGACTCTAGACCGATATTACTATCGATCCCCGATAGAACGCCTCCAGAAGCAGTTTTACTCACGGGCTGCCCGACCGCAAGGATACCTCTGTCTCTAATTACTTGTGCTGCTGCTGTATCGCGGTCAGTGGTGTACCCGCACGACTGACAACTATGGATTCTGACATCCAAGGTTTTCTTACCAGTATGGGTTCCACATTGGGGGCAAATTTGACTCGTATAGTTTTTATCAACACGAGCAAAATACACCCCGCGCTTCCAACACACATGAGACAGAATCGAGAAGAATTGACCATAGGCTGCATCGAGAGTATATTTACCGAACATCCCCTTTGCCCAAGCCTTAAAATTGATATCCTCAATGAATATCATTCCTGCTTGGTCACATAACCTATGAGCTAATTTATAGTGCCAATCCTTTCTGGTATCACTGATTTTTTGATGAATTCTAGCAATCTTTTTCTGGAGAGCAAGCCAATTATTAGACCCTTTTCTTTGATGCTTTAATCTTCGCTGCAGTGATTTCAACTCGCGGTGAAGTGCCTGAAAAAATCTCGGTCTGTTGACTAATTCTCCATCTGAAGTTGCGAGGTATTTGTCAATCCCAATATCTACCCCTAATGGATGTCCTGACGGTGGGCGAGCGGGCAGGTTGACTGCTAACTGGTAGGTCAGCATGACAAAATATCCTGATGCCCTTTTAACTACTCTAATTTGCTTGAGTATAAAACCCTCTGGTGTGGGTCTAGACATTTTCATCCTTACCCACCCAATCTTAGGCAGATTAACCTTTCCATTCTCCACTGCTGCATCCTTAACAGCCGGGAAAACAAACGAGCGCATCCGTTTTTTGAAGCGAGGAAACCCATGCCCTCTATCCCACATTGCCACAAATGCCGACTCTAAAACCTTTAAAGTTTGCTGCAATACTTGCGAATGAGGGGTCTTTAATTCGGGACAATGCTTCTTAGCTTCTGCCAAACCTTTGCACTGACTAGCATAGGTTGGTCTAGGAGTATCCGGTGAGATAATATACTCACCAACTATCGAACAAGCATTAACAGAAGACTTACGAGAATTCACCCAATCTTTCCGTTCTCGCAAGGCATAGTTATAAACCTGACGACAAACAGACAACCAAATCTCAAATATTTGAACTTGAGATTTGGTTGGACGTAGTTTGTACTCGTGAGTTACTGTTAGCATGATATAATCATATCATGCTTTTAGAAATCAACCAGGATTTTTCTAAGACTGTAGGTAGCCACCTCCGCTGCCGAGTTCATCCCCACGCCTGAAGTCGGGGGCTTTCCTCTCGTTTTCCGGTAACAATAGTCTCATAACTCACTTACTATTAATCTATCGCTCTGCCGCGACACGAGCCTTGCCGGTATCCAATAACACATAACTTAGCCTTAGTTTTTGATTCAATTATGACTGATACACCGCAAGATTCCTCCCATCCTGCATCTGCACCCTCCACCAATGCTGTGGATGCTGAAAAGTTAATTCGATCGCTCCGCCGAAAAGAAGGCACTTGGGTAGAGTGGGGACAGGCCTGCACTGCACTGCTAAAAGCTGGCTACAACTCTCAAAGGATTTTTGAAGAAACTGGTTTTGAGCCAATTCAGCAAAATCAAGTAAGCGTCGCAGCCCAAGTCTACACCAGCATGGTAAATGCTGGGGCTTCAGAGGAAGTTCGATCGCACTTTTTGGGCAAAGGTAGCGATATCTTATACGAGTTTCGGATTCTCTCTCAAGTAGAGCGTGCCGGGGCGGCGGCTTTGATGCTAACCCACAATTTGGATGTTGACGATGCTCGCCAAGTTGCTAAAGCGATCAAGGAGTTTTCGCACTTCGGGAGTCTCCCCCAAGGGTTCACAGACACTCCCGGCGATGCTATGGCTTACCAATGCTGGCAATTAGCGAGACAGAAAAGCGATTTGCAAGAGCGATCGCGCTTAATTGCTCGCGGTTTAAAATTAGCTAGCAGCCCAACCGCTAGGGCGCAAATCGAGCAGTTGCTCGTTGATTTTACCGTAGTTTCGAGAAAGGAAGCGCCCCGCTTGCCCGTCTACCGACTCGATACGGAGGAACAATTGCCCCGCGTTGTCCCGGTTGTGGGCAAATTGCCGCTTTCTACGAGAGATTTGCTGGCAGTGCCTTTGCCGGAGGAAATCGAGCCGTTCCGAATGGTAAAATTTTCTGGAGCAGGAGCTTGGGTGGCGATTCCCGGATGGCAGGTAATTTTGAACGCTGAAGATCCGGTGGCGGTTTTGGGAATGAGCGATAAATTGCCGGTACCGCTGCAAGGCAAAGTTGAAGAAGTTTTGATTATTGCCGATCGAGCTCAAAGACAGTGGGATGCAGACAGTTATTTCCTCGCAGATAACGCTGGCAATTTAGAATTGTACTGGTTTGAACAATCCCCGGATATTCCTATTTTGGGGCGAGTTGTTCTGGTGATGCGTCCGAAAAAGATTGTGGATGAAGACTATACCAAAGATGGATGGCAAATTGATGATTAGTGAGTTGACTGTTGACTGTTGATGGTTGTCAGTTGACGGTTGTCAGTTGTCGTTGGTTTTAAGAACGGTTTCTTCGGCTGTTCCCCAATACATAAATTTTATGTGGGTGGAATGACTAATGACTAATGACTAATGACTACTGACTACTGAGGCGGTTTCGGTTCTTGAATTTGCGGAACAGAATGCTGTTTCTTAAATCGATTAAAGCCGTAAACCGCAGCCGCAATTAACAGCAAATAAGGACTGTAAGCCAACAGCCAAATACCCAAAGCAAACAAAGCGAGCGTCAATTCACCCACAGAATGAGTCGCTTTCCCCCAAGTTTCCTGTACCCGCAAACCTAGAGAAGGTTCGGGAGTTTGTTGCGCCGATACTGCTGCTTCTAGAGTTAAGCTAATAGTCGAATAGGCTACTTGATTTCGCAAACTTTTTAACTGAGCGTCAATGCGTTCGATCGACTCCCGAATATTGCTCAATTCTTGAGCAGCTTTGAGTACGTCGCCGACAGAACCCGATCGCTCCATAATTTTTAACACCATTTCCTCCGATTTGCGGAGGTTCCGCAGCCTAGCCTCGCTGTCAACTAATTGAGCGGTAACATCCTCAGCCGTCAGAGAACGGTTCTCTACAGTTCCGAGTTTTGCCAAAGCCTCTAAAGTCGTTTCTAAACGTTCTTGAGGCACGCGAATCTCCACAGACGCGGTTTGGCGGACACTCGAATCCGGCGGCTTTTGATTTTGGAAACCCAAGATATCGCCTTGCTGTTTTTCGACAATATTGGTAATAGATTTAGTGCTGGCGTCAATAGATTTGACAACTACGCTGAGTTCGGCTTTTTTAATCAGTTGGGGACGGGTTGCGGTCGTTTCTGCTGCTTTTTTTGATGAACCAGGAGTTTTTGACCTTTGGGCTGCTGGCTCGGGTGCTGGTGCCGATTGTGGAGCCGATGCGGCAACTTGGTTTTCAGGGCTGCTGGATGTAGCTCCTCCGCAGCTAGGCAAAGCAATTGTTGAAGATAAAGTTAAGAATACCGCCACAGCAAAACGAGTTGTGCTGTTGTTGGCTGGGTTTGGGTTTGGCTTGGGCGGGGGGGAATTGATTTTGAGGTGAGTTTTCATTTGGGTGACTCCTCTAAAAAAGGCTTGGGTATTGAATTTTATGCTGATTTTAATTTAAGCTTCAATAGATAGTGTTAGTTTAGCCGATACCGAAATGGAAACGGTAGAGGTTGCAGATTTTTTTATTCTTAACCGCAGATGAACGCAGATAAACGCGGATGTAATAATGACTGATGAATTTGATTCTGATTTTATGCGATCGACAACGAATATCGATCGCCCTGGCAACATTTCCTCTGGGTTAGACTCTGCCGCAGTTTTGCGAGAACAAGCTTGCCTTAAAATTCGTGAAAGCTTGCGTGCGGGGCAGCAGGACATGGCGGATTGGCAAGGCGGCCCCCTTGCTGTTTCGGCGGTTCCGGGGGCCGGGAAGTCTACGGGAATGGCTGCTGCGTCGGCAATTGCGATCGCCCGCAACCAGCTTCACAGCCGCCGCCAGTTAATTGTCGTGACATTTACGCGATCGGCTGCTGCTAATATTAAAGCTAAAATTCGGGAAAGATTGACAGAATTGTCTTTATCTCAAGGCGGTTTTGCCGTGCACACTTTGCACGGTTTAGCTTTGAATATTGCGATGCGCCATCCAGATTTGTCGGGTTTAAATTTAGAAAATTCGACTTTAGTTACTCCAACTCAAAGTCACCGATTAATTCGCACCTGTGTAGAACTTTGGATAGCTGAAAATCCCCGCCGATATCAAGTTTTGTTGGAAGGACAGCAATTCGATGGAGAGGAAACGGAGAGGCTGCGGCGGCAATCGGTTTTGCGGACGGAAATTTTGCCACAGGTAGCTAAAACTGTGATTCACGAGGCGAAATCTTCTGGTTTGTTTCCCGAACAGTTGTTAGAAATGAGCGCTCTTGATACTGGGGACGGTTATGAGATTTTAGCAGTAGCTGGGGGTTTATATCAAAAATATCAGGCTTTGTTGAGGAGTCGGGAATTCATCGATTACGACGAGATGATTTTAGCAGCTTTGCGGGTGTTGGACAATCCGAAGGCGAGGGCGATCGAGCAAAAGCAAGTATTTGCCGTTTTTGAGGACGAAGCCCAAGATTCGACACCTTTGCAGACTCGGCTTTTGAAAACATTGGCGATCGATCCCGATCATCCTACTTTACCTCCCAATTTTATCAGAGTTGGCGACCCAAATCAAGCGATTAATTCTACTTTTACTCCCGCCGATCCGATTTATTTTAACCAATTTTGTGATGAGTGCGAAGTAGAGAATAAGTTAGCGACAATGGACGGTGCAGGCCGCAGCACCCAAGTAATTATCGATGCGGCTAACTTTATGTTGCAATGGGTAAATGGCTCAGAATTAGCGAAAAATGAAAAGCCTTTTCGCGACCAAACTATTAAGCCCGTACCCAGCCATGACCCGCAGCAAAATGCCAATTCGGCTCCGATTGGTCGAGGCTTAGAATTGCATACTCCCCGCGATATTTACCATACAGTAGAGTTAATTGGTCAGCGGGTAATTGAGTTAGTTGAGGAATTTTTACCAGCGGATTTTGAATTTACAAAAACTGAAAAAGCTATCGATTCAGGCGAAGAAGCTACCGATGGGGAAAATAGTGCAAAATTGCCGTTAGAAAATCTGAAATCGATGGCTATTTTGGTGCGGGAAAACAAACAAGGTAAGTTTATCAAAGAAGTGCTAGAAAATCCTAAAAAGCACGGATTAAGCTTTGATTTGCACAAATATGGGATTAAAATTGAAGATGTGGGAGAACGGGACAGACATTCTCAAGTACCTTGGGAAATCTTAACACTGCTGCAATTCCTCGATCGCCCGCACTCTCCAGACTACCTGAAAGCAGCCTTAAAGATTTTGAGCGATCGACAACTGATCCCCAAACAAGACTACAATGCTTTTGCTACCAGCCCCGAACAATTCCTTTACCCAGGCCCGCTAGACCCGCAGCAGTCAGACCCCGTTCGCAAATGTCGCTATTTTTGCTGCGGTTTGCTGCAAGCTAGCTTAGAACTGCCGCCCTACCAAATCATTTCCTTCTTAGCCTTAGCGCTGCAATACGACCAAACAGAATTAGCCACCGCCGACAAATTAGCAGAACGGGTAGCAATCCAAACAGCCGGCAACAATTCAATGCGTAATATTTTGGATGTACTAAGCGAAATTGTCAGTTCCGAAAGATTTGAACCTGTGGATGCAGACGACAAAATAGAAGAACGCTATACCAGCAAAGGTCAACTAACAATTATTACCATGCACAAAGCTAAAGGATTGGATTGGGATTGCGTATTTTTGCCGTTTCTGCACGAACAAACCATCCCCGGAAATTTGCGAGTTTTGCCGCAAACCCGATTTTTAGGAGATTTCACTTTAGCAGAGGTAGCGAGAGCACAAATTAGAGCAAGTTTGCACGAAAAATATCCTTTACCAAATCTAGGCGAAGCGTGGGAACAAGCAGGTTATTTGAAAACAGCAGAAGAGTTTCGACTGCTGTATGTGGCGATGACGCGAGCAAAAAGTTTGTTGTGGATGGCGGCGGAGAAAAAAGGCCCTTTTACTTGGAACAAACCAGAGAATTTACAGGAGCAAAAACCTTGTCCGGTAATGCCTGTTTTGAAGCAGAGATTTCCGAGTAATGCTATATAAAAAAGTAATAATTATATCATGTCCGGTCGATTACCCCAAATCAGGTAGGGGCGGGTTCACCTGCCAATATCTGCCAATAATTAACAATCTCAAAAACCCGCCCTGCCGGGATATTATGGTCAATCTATCGGACATGATATTAAGGATCGCGAATTAAATAACTTACACTTTTAATTGTTATTGTGGGATGGGCGTCCCGCCCGTCCAGAAAGGGCGGGCGGGACGCCCATGCCACAAGAACCATCACGCATTGTAAGTTATTTAATTCTCATTCCTCACCACTTTCCTGACATCGTGCCCTTAAGTCTCAATTCTTCTCGACTAACTAGAGCTTCGTAGTAATCGGGTTTGATTTCGAGGGCGACTCCGTAAGAGCTAATGGCATCTTGAGTTCGCTGCAATTTTTGCAAAACGTCGCCCCGCTGCGCCCAAGCTTCCCAGTTGTCTGGCTTGAGTTGAATCACTTGGTCAAAAGCGACGAGTGCTTGGGAATAGTTCTGCATTTCCCCTAGGATCAGACCTCGCTGTACCCAGCCTTGATAGTTATCCGGCCAGACAGTAATTGCTCGATCGTATGATGCTAGAGCTTGTTCGTACTGCTGCAATTTTGACAAAGCATTGCCGCGTTGCAACCAAGCTTCAAAATTGTCTGGCACGATTTTTAGGACGCGGTTGTAAGCTGCGACGGCTTCTTCGTAACGCTGCAATTTTTCCAGCGCGGCGCCTTGCTGCAACCCTACTTTTGATGTAATTTCTGCTTCTGAAGTCAGAGAGATTACTTTATCAAAACAGGCGATCGCTTCTTCGTATTGCTGTAATTTTTCCAAAGCTTCGCCTCGCAAGTTCCAAGCTTCTAGAAAATTACCTTCAATTTGTAGGGCATTGCTGTAAGCGATAATTGCCTCTTTGTAGCGTTCCAATCCTGCTAGGGCGATGCCTCTACCCAGCCAAGCTTCGGGAAAATTCGGATTAATTTGAACGGCTTGGTCAAAAGCAGCGATCGCCCCTTCAAAATCTCTCGCTTCTGACAGTGTTTGACCGCGCCCGATCCATGCTTCGGGATACAAAGAATTAATTTGAATTGCCCGATCGAAACAAGCAATTGCCGCGTCGGCCCACTGGTGTTTGAGGGCCATTCCTTTATAAAACCAAGCTTCGCAGTCGTTGGGCTGCATTTGCAGTACGCGATCGTAAGCTGTCACGGCTTCTGCATATTTGTGCAATTTTGCTGAAGCAATGCCCCGATTGAACCAAGCCAGACTATTTTGTGGTTGTAGTTGAATGGCGCGATCGTAAGAAGTTACAGCTTCAGCGTAGCGTTCGGCTTTCATCAAAGCCAAACCTCGGTTCAGCCAAGCTTCCCAATTAGTCGGGACGAGTTTCAGCGCGCGCTCAAAAGCGGCCACGGCTTCAGGATAGCGCTCCGCTTGAACCAACACGTTGCCTTGCCGATACCACATGGCGGGTAAATTCGGATGAAGTTGGGTTGCTCTTTTGTAACAGGTTGCGGCTGCATCCCACTGCTGCAATTCCTCTAAAACTCTGCCCCGCTGATACCAACCTTCGTGCTTTTCTGAATTGATTTGAATTGCGGTGTCGAAAGCCGCGATCGCTTCTGAGTGATTTTGCAAACTTAACAGCCCTGTGCCGCGCAGCATCCAAGCCCAGTATTCTTCGGGATTAATTGCTGTAGCTCGATCGGCACAGGCTACGGTTTCTGCGTAGGAGTGCAGTTGCTTGTAAGCTTTGCCCAGATTCAGCCACGCCCTAGCCCAGTCCGGCTTAATTTGAACCGCTTTTCCGTAGCAAAGGACTGCCGATTCGTACCTTCCTGCGGCGTACAATCTATTGCCCCGATCGTAATCTGGAAATGCTGCAAAAATTCTTAAAATCGGCGGCAGCAGAGCTGGTTGGGGGTTTGAGGAGTTTTCAGGAGCCGAAGTCGAGAGGTCTGGCATACGCCTTGCACATAAAAAATTTAGTGGGATAACAAGCTTGCGGTCTTATATATTAACTTATGCTTTTCTTAATCTCGCTGCTGTTTTGAAACAAATTTAGCATATCAGGCTGGGTGCAACCAATCATTTTTACTTAATTATAGTCGGTATAAAATTATGCACCCTTCCCACTTTCGGTACACCCCTATAAAATACGGTCAGTCGATTTTCGATTTTCGATTTTCGATTGATTCGACCGATGAATCTGGGAGCTTGAACCAGAGTCTAAAATTTTGATCTCCCCACGACGAGTGTCGGAAACTTGTATCCGTTTTTGGGCGGGGTCAAGCCACAAGAAAATATATCCTAATTTAGATTTCAAACCAAATTTAATATGCTAAAATTTCACGCGCTTTTAGATGTCACGGACTGTGATCGGGAGTCGATCGACTCGCGCCCGAATTATTGGTACGAAGGCCGTTGTCCTCAGACTGGCGATCTGCTGAGACTGCCCCGCACTCGAATGTCAGAGGATCTGGCGCGGGGTTTGATGCAGTACCTGGCGGCTGACGATTCCTACGATCGCGAGGGCAAGATGTACGGCATATTACTGGTGGAGATGCCTTCGGGGGAACAGGGGATACTCAAAGCATTTTCCGGGCTGCTGAAGGGTTGCAGCATTGTTGAAGGCTGGGTGCCGCCGATTCCGGGACGCGATCGAGTTGCTTTCGATGAAGCCCGCACGTTAACTCAATTGGAGGAGATGAAACAGGAACTTATTGCACTCAATCAACTCCCGCAGCGACAAGAGTATGAAGCCTTATTTCGGGAGTTTGAAGTGCAAATGCAAGTTTTGAGCGATCGGCATCGCAATTGCAAGCAGCAGCGAGATGAAAAACGCCAGTTACTGTGTCAAACTCTCGCAGCCGAAACACTAGAAATTGCCCTGGAACAACTGAATCAAGAAAGCCGTTTGGAGAAAATTGAACGCAGACAATTGAAACGACAGCGGGATGAAACATTGCAGCCGCTACAACAATTAATTGAAGCTGCGGATCGACGGATGCGGGCCCTGAAACAGCGGCGAAAAGAACTTTCCCGCGAACTTCAAACGCAAATGCACGCGGCTTACACTCTGATGAATTTTTTGGGGAAATCGCGATCAATCTCCTCATTGATGCCAACTAATTCTATTCCCACTGGCACCGGCGACTGTTGCGCGCCAAAATTGCTCCACTACGCGGCAGTACACAATCTGAAACCGCTGGCAATGGCTGAGTTTTGGTGGGGGCCGCCATCGGGCGATAAGATACAGGGAGAATTTTATGGCGCTTGTGGCGATCGGTGTCAGCCGTTGATGGGTTTTTTGCTGTCAGGATTGGCTCAAAATCCGCTTGTTTCTAATAATATAAATGAGGGTTTGACGGGCGGGCTAGAAGCCCAACCCCTACTCCCCACAAGCAATAATATTTCTTGTGGAACGGGCATCTTGCCTGTTGCGAGCGGGCAAAAAGCCCAACCCCTACTCCCCACAAGCAATAATATTTCTTGTGGAACGGGCATCTTGCCCGTTGCGAGCGGGCAAAAAGCCCAACCCACAAATCATCATATTTCTTGTGGAACGGGCATCTTGCCCGTTACCGAAATGCTACCGATTATCTATGAAGACAAATGGTTAATTGCGGTTAATAAACCCTCTGGTTTGCTGTCAGTGCCAGGTCGTTATTTAGAAAATCAAGATAGTGTTTTTAGTCGTTTGCGTAATTTATTACCTAATTTTTTAAATTTGACAGTTGTGCATCGTTTAGATTGGGAAACATCTGGGATTTTACTATTGGCGCGGGACAAAGAAACTAGCAGTCAACTCAGGCAGCAATTTGCACAAAAGCAGGTTCACAAAGTTTATGAATCGGTGCTTTCTGGTACTGTGAAAATTGATGCGGGGACGATCGATCTTCCACTTTGGGGCGATCCAGAAAATCGCCCTTACCAGCAAGTCAATTGGGAGTGCGGAAAGCCCAGTGTTACTCGCTTTCAGGTAATGACGAGGGAGGGAAATTGCGATCGCGTCGAGTTTTGGCCGCTGACGGGACGCACTCATCAATTGAGGGTTCATGCAGCGGATGTTCGAGGGTTGGGGATACCGATTTTGGGCGATCGACTTTACGGATGTCGGGCTGCTGCGAAGCGGCTACACTTGCACGCGCGGGAACTTTCGTTTGAGCATCCGCAGTTGGGAGAAAAGCTGCACTTACAGGCAGAAACACCATTTTGAGCTAAGGGCGATCGGGCCATGATCACTATCTGTACAATAACTAATAACTAATAACCCACAACTACCACTGGGGATCGGAAGCCATCAAAGCAGTCGCAGCCTCGCTCGGTAACGGCTTAGCAAAAAAATAACCCTGACCATATTCGCAGCCGATCGACCTCAACCGGGCTAATTGTGCCGCCGTCTCCACACCCTCAGCAATAACATCCATACCCAAAGCATGAGCCAGCGCCACAATCGTCCGCACGATCGCCACATTCTCCCCCTCGCTTTCGATCTCCATTCGCCCCACAAACGACTTATCAACCTTCAAAGTATCCGTAGGAAACCGACTCAAATAACTCAACGACGAATAACCAGTGCCAAAATCATCAATTCCCAACTTGACATTTAACGCTTTCATCTGCTTCAAAACCGCGATCGCCGACTCCACATCCTCCATCACCACACTCTCAGTAATCTCCAACTTCAAACTCTCGGCACTCAAACCCGTTGTTTCCAAAATCACCTTCAGGCGATCGACCAAATCCGGCTGAGCAAACTGCTTCCCAGATAAATTTACACTCATAATCAAAGCTCGATCGAAACCAAACATTTCCTCCCACAGCCGCAACTGCCGACAAGCCTCCTCCAACACCCACTCACCCAGCGGCACAATTGCCCCCGTTTCCTCAGCCACCGGAATAAACTTGATCGGCCCAATCAAACCCCGCAGCGGGTGTTGCCAGCGTACCAAAGCCTCAAACCCAATAATCCTCCCGCTTGCCAAAGAGACAAACGGCTGATAGTGCAGCAAAAATTCCCGACGCTTGAGGGCAATCCGCAAATCCGTCTCCAACTGCAACCTCTCCACCGCCAAAGCGTGCATCGAAGCATTAAACACCTGATACCTTCCCGTTCCCAAAGCCTTCGCCCGGTACATCGCCGTGTGGGCGTCCCGCAGCAAGTGTTCCGGCTGTTCCCTGACAGTAGCAGCGGGTTCGCCCCCCAGGGCAATCCCGATGCTTGCAGTCACAAACACCTCCTGCCCATTCAACTCAAAAGGCACAATTAAAGCTTTGTGAATTCGATCGGCCAAATCCACAGCACTGTCAACATCAATATTCCTCACCAAAATCGCAAAATCATCACCCCCCACCCGCGCCACAGTATCCCCGGAGCCAATAATCGCCCTCAACCGCAGCACCACCGCCATCAGCAGTTCATCCCCCACCAAATGACCCAAAGAATCATTAATCACCTTAAACCTGTCTAAATCCAGAAACAGCACCGCAAACAGATGGCTGTGGCGGCCCCTAGTATTGGCGATCGCCCGCCCCAAGCAATCCACGAACAAATCCCGGTTGGGCAAACCCGTTAGAGAATCGTGAAAAGCATCGTAAAGCTTCCTGTAAGCACTGACACCCACACCAGTCACCACCAAACCCAAAGTCGGCGACACTAACGGTATCCACCCACCCAGGGTAAAAATTCCATAACTAATCCCCAACAAAGCCATCAATCCCACACCCCCAGCCAATCCCGCCCTCGCAGGATGCTGAATCCGCCAAGCCAAAACCCCGCCAACCATCGCCCAAGCACCGTTCCACAAAATTTCCGCCCATTCTGGCCATACCCAAAACAGCGATCGTCCATCCAAAACCGCACTCAATATTTGGCTGAGCATTTGCGCGTGCAGCAACACCCCCGGCATTTTCGGACTTTGCTTTTTAACCGGGCTGTAAGGCGTCAAAAACAAATCTCTGGTACTCGGTGCCGTCGTCCCGATCAGCACAATCTTGTCCTTAACCCAGCTTGGTTCAATTTCCCCGTTCAATACCTGCCTGATACTGACTTGTCGCGCCACCTCCTTACCAGAACGGTATTTGAGCAGAATTTGGTAGCCTGTGGTGTCAATATTTGCATAGCCGCCGCTGTCAGAAGTTAAAGGCACAAATTCTGCCTTTCCCCAGTCGATTTGGTGGGGATGAACAGCGCTATTTTTCTGCTGTACTCTGTCTTTGAGATACAGCAAAGCCACTTGCATAGAAAACGATAAAGCAATCTTTTTGTCTGGTTGCGAGACTGAGAGCAAATTGCGGCGTACAACACCATCAGGATCGAGCACGAAGTCGTTAAAACCAACTCGATCGGGCGGTATCCCCGGAGGCGCAGGCACTCCCTGACTTTCTGAATCGCTCAATTTATAGATCGCCACCACATTCGGTGCTTTCAGCGCGGCCAGCAATTCTTGGTGTCCCGGCGCTTGAGGCAAATCCCGGTACAAATCCAAACCGATGACTTTTGGCTGATACTTTTGCAGTTTTGTCAAGGTTTGAGCGATCGCACCGTCGGAAACCGGAAATCTCCCCAAAGCTTGAATATCGGCTTCAGAAATTTCCACTACCAGCAGTCGCGGATCGGGGCCGGAATCTGGCTGCAAGCGCACTAACGAGTCAAAACTCCCCAACTCCCAGCTTTGCAGGCCTCCCAACTGCCGAACTCCCATATTCAGCAGCGTTACAGTCGCGCCCACAAGCATTGCAGGCAAAATCCTCACCCGTCGGTTTTGAGAACTCAGGTTGAGGCCAGTTGCCACAGACATGACATATCGAAGATTTCGAGAGAATTTGGCAGTCACAGAAAAAATATGTCGGTGCAAATTAGCTTTGCACAAGTCTGTTCTAACAGAATTGAGCTTAATATGAGATTGAATGTAATTTTTTCAGAACTTGTGCCGCAACCGAGTTTCTTTAAGCTAATTACTCGATGCAGGCAAAGTATTTCTGGAATGGGAACCGGGTTTTTGAAGATTTGCCGACAAATCCTGTCTTTCATTCCTTGTTTACCCAAATTCGCACAAGCGTTAAAATTTAGTCGATCGAACTTTCAGGATATTTTTGAGATTATGGCGAATCAACTTCCGATTCCGGTGATTGTTAACGGTGCTGCAGGCAAAATGGGCCGCGAAGTAATTAAGGCGATCGCCCATGCTAGTGACATGACTTTATTTGGGGCTGTAGACCGCTCTCCTGAGTGCCTCAACGCCGATGCCGGCGAATTAGCCGGATGCGGCCCGTTAGAAGTTCCCATCACTGACGACTTGCAAGGAATGCTGGTATTAGCAGCTCAGGAAAAGCAGTTAGGCGTGATGGTAGATTTTACGCACCCTTCGTCAGTTTATGAAAACGTGCGATCGGCCATAGCTTACGGCATTCGCCCAGTAGTCGGCACTACCGGATTGAGCAGCAAGCAAATTAAAAACTTAGCTGAATTCGCTGATAAAGCGAGCATCGGCTGTTTGATCGTACCCAATTTCTCGATCGGCATGGTTTTGCTCCAACAAGCCGCCGTCACGGCATCTCAGTATTTTGAACACGTAGAAATTATCGAGCTGCACCACAATCAAAAAGCCGACGCCCCCAGCGGCACGGCAATTCAAACTGCCCAAATGTTAGCAGAGATGGGAAAAACTTTCAATCTGCCAGAAGTTGAGGAAACCGAAAAATTAGCCGGAGCTCGAGGTTCACTGGCCGATGAAGGGATTCGCATTCACAGCATCCGTTTACCCGGTTTAATTGCCCACCAAGAGGTAATTTTTGGCGGCGCCGGTCAAGTTTATACTTTACGACACGATACCAGCGATCGCGCTTGTTATATGCCAGGAGTCTTGCTGTCTATACGCAAAGTCATTGAATTGCGATCGCTCGTTTACGGCCTGGAAAAAATCTTGTAGTCATTAATCATTAGTCATTAATCATTAGTCATTAGTCATTGGTAATGTGGAATTAATCTGACTTCTAATATTATGTCCGGTCGATTACCCCTAATACGGTAGGGGCGGGTTCACAAAAAATATCAGCCAATAATTGACAATCTCAAAAACCCGCCCTTTTAATCGCGGTCACTCGATCGCACATGATATAACTTCTGATTTGTGACTTCAACATCAATCAGTTAAATCTGTTAAATGCCTTAATATAATCAGCTTCCGAACAGACAGCCGTTGCATCCCGTACATTGCTCGTTGCCAAACTTCCTATGCTAATTCCCTTAACCCGCGAAACCTTTCAAGAACTAATTCCCGCCGTCGCCACGGGAGCGCAATACAAATATATCTGGGGAAAACCGCCCGATTTTTTGAGGCGAATGTTAATCTCTGCCGTCACCGTAGTTTTCCTCCTGGTAGTCTACAACTTCGCCGGTTCCGATGTCGCGCCGCTAGTTTTAATCACCGGATTGATAGCTGGTTTGTACTGGCTGTGGGGGCCCATTTTGTGGGCGAGTTTGCGGAATGCAGAATGCCGCAAATATCAATACTGCGGTTTTTGGCAAGGACGAGTTTTGGATATATATATTACAGATGAAGTCACAAGTCAAGAAGAAACAGTCAATCAAAAAGGACAACTCGTAATAGTTGACAACTTAGAACCGCGAATTAATTTAGAAGTCGGCGACAAAACCGGATTTACTACTACACTTCGAGCTCCCTTGCGGAAAGATCACCAAGGAATTGTCCCCGGTCAAGCTGCTTTAATGTTAATTATGTCAAATCAAGAAGATTTAGGCAGAATTGCCAAAGTTTCAGATATTTATATTCCCAGCCGTGACGTGTGGGTGAGCGACTATCCTTATTTACGCAGAGATTTGTTTGTAGAAATGAGCCAACAGATTAAAAAAGGCAGGAAAAAAGACCGCGATCGCACTAATCCAAGCAGAGATGTAAAAAGGCGATCGTCCGCTGATTATTAATATTCATCGTAGCCACAAATTTAAGAGCGATCGCAAGTTAAACTTAGGACAAAATTCACTCTTATAGCAGCTAATGCCTACGGTTCTTCAGGTTGGCCCCTACAGTTTCATCTTTTTTAGTTCCGATCGAGGCGAACCCGCCCACATTCATGTTAAGGATCGCGAATTAAATAACTTACAATTTTAATTGTTATTGTGGGATGGGCGTCCCGCCCGTCCTTTTTG
>NZ_JAUBPB010000094.1:0-20946 GCF_036700545.1 Microcoleus sp. SVA1B4 | reverse complement strand
ACAACAAACTACATTGAAATTTAGTCGGATTTAACTGTAGCATATTTTGGGTTCCAGTTAAGATGCGTTTACCCTGCTGGTGAAACCACCCAGTAGCAATGGTTGCTCCTTCTATCAATGGCTAAGTTTTAGCTTTTGATTGACATGCAAGCGCTCCTAGAAATAAAGGCGCTTTTTTTTGGGGAAAAATATTTTTGGTAACAATCAGACTCGGCGGTTGAAATCGTTACTACACAAGCGAATTCCGCCTTCGCGGGCTAAAGAATAGAATATTACAGCCGGATTTAGTATGACGATAGACTGCAAGTTTTTGAAGTCGTATATTATGGAAGAGCGATCGTAAAAGGTAAGTCAGATGGTTGTCGCAATTTCTAAAGCAAGATTGGGTACAGGTGCGGCTTTCCTGTCAAACGTGACATGGGAGACTCTGGAAAAATTGGATGCTGATTTGGCGGACACTGGGGCGCGTTTAACTTATTTGGATGGGTGTTTAGAAATTATGGCTCCTTTATCTGAAGAACATGAAGAACCTAAAAAAACTTTAGGTCAACTTTTAGAAAGTTATATGCGGACGAAAGACATTCGTTTTTATGCGCGTGGTAGTACAACCATCGGGATGAAGGAGTTGGGTGCACGGAAGGAACCAGATGAGTCTTATTGTTTGGGTACGCGCAAGTCAGTTCCAGATTTGGCGATCGAAATAACAGTGACGAGTGGTGGAATTGATACGCTGGAAATCTATCGTCGGGTGGGTGTGCAGGAGGTTTGGTTTTGGGAGGATGGGGTAATTTCGGTTCATTGTTTGCGTCCAACGGGATATGAGTTGGTGAGTAAGAGTGAACTGTTGCCGGATTTGGATTTGCGATCGATCGAGTTTTATTCGCGGATGGCAGACCAATATGATGCGGTGAATGCTTTTATGCGATCGATGTAAAATAGAAAAGAGTAATTCTCTGGTTTAATTGCTTTGCGATCGGGTGAAATTACCCATAGGTTATATAATATTTAACTTGCAATGAATGTATGATTTGAATACGGGATTGAGAAAAAACATCGATCGCCCTCCGACTAACACTTTTTCCACTAAGCCGCGTCGGGCTAAGGATTGTATGGCTTGCCAAAATTCTGATTGGGATAATTCACTATCAGCAGGTTGTCGCGAAATATCTACAGCTTCATTTTGACTGGCTAACCAGTATAACGCCTTTTTTTCTGAGTCTGATAAACGCTCTAGGTGAGATTCTAAAAGGGGTTCTAAGTCACCTAAAAATAAATCTGCTGTTCCATCTGCTAAAAATAGGGAAACGCTACCGTTAAATAATTCCAAAATTGTAGCAGCGATGATATTTAGCCAGGAAGGATGTCCTTGATAAATGCCGATCAAGTCTGACCATTTTTCCTCATCTCCTAATTCTTTTTCTCTGAGAATTTCTGCCGCTTGTTCTCCTAACCCTTTGAGGTTTAAGGTTTGCGTCGAGAGGTTTACTGCTTCTAAAGCAGTAATTTCTCTGGGTTTTTCCCAACTGAGGAGGATTAAACAACTTTGATGAGAGGATGTGGCAATTTGTTTGAAAAATTTGCCATAATCTTCATAGCCTGCTAAATATTGACCTGCTAATTGACTGCTTTTAAAAATATTTTGTACGTCATCAAGGATTACTAAACAGCGAGAAGATCGAAAATAATCGATGATTGTGGGTAATGGGGGTTGTTGCGATCGCCCAAAAAATTGCTTGAGTTCGGTTTGGACGGTTGAAAGTGTGGGTGTGTTAGTGAGACTTAACCAAATAATATAATCAAATTCGGTTTGAACTTGTTCGATCAGTTTGAGGGCGATCGCGCTTTTGCCAATTCCGCTTAAGCCGTAGATGGTGATTAAGCGGGTGTGGACTTGCAAAATCCATTGTTTGAGGGTGGAGAGTTCTGAGGTGCGATCGTAAAAGTAAGGGAGTTCGGGTGCGTCTGTTAAATCGATTATGGGCGATCGGGCTTGATTTTGGGGAGAATCTGGGGGATTGGGCGATCGGGTTTGTGTATCTTTGATAGTTTGTATAAATTCACCGCAAATATTAACATTATCAATTTGTAAACAATCTCCCCTATGGGCAACTTGAGAAACACGATATTTTTTCTCTAACTTGGAACGAAAGTTAAATTTATTAAGATCTTCTCCTAATTCCTCACGCAACTTTTCCCATAACTTAGCCGCTTCTTTTTTAACGTGAGATTCACTACAATTAAACTCTTTAGCTATTTGAGGATATTTCTGTCTTTGCCAAACACCCGTCACTATTGCTTCCTCTAGGGGTGTAAGATGTTCTCCTGTTTTATCAAAAATCGAATTATTCGCCCATTGTACAACATCTTCAACATTCATGGGTCAGCGTTGAGTGAGGTTGAGTGTACTATATCCTACTAAATCCTACTTTGTCAACTGAATTATACCAACTTCTACTAAATTGGTTAAGGATAGTTAGAAAACTTGGGTGCTAAATCCGACCGTTTTAAGTTGTTAAATATTAATATCACCCAATATAATTAGGGAAACAAAACAATCAAATTTGGAATTCTGGAGAGAATTAGCTTTGAAAAACTTCCTAGATAGCTGTCTAACTCTATTTGGTATTTTAATACTATTTTTAGTTTCTTTAGCTATTCCCGGCATGATCCAAATTTACTTATCTATAGTAGTTTTAGCTGTCTGTGGATTTATGATATTTAGTGTAATTTGGTTTTTTCTTATGATAGGTTTGATATGTGGCCTAATTTATTCTTTCTTAACGGGTGAATTAATTAAGACATATGAGGATTAAACTAGATTTTCTCAAATCCAGTTTAATTATGAACTGTATGAGGTGTTAGGTAAATACAACAAAATACAAGACTTATTAGATAAGTGAAGTACCCAAAATATGTGTTTATTCAAAGAACATAACTGGATACTGCCCTTCAACTCAAACCGTATAATAAGCACCACAACCATTCTAAAAAAAACCTTTTGTCCCGCCAGCTAATTGAATACTTTTAAATTCCCCCTTAAATCCTTTAGGCGGTGGTTGCACTGTTTCTCCACCTCTTTCTCCTGAAATAGTGAAGAGTAAGGAATAACCAGTATTAGTACGATGCGTCACCTTTAGATTAATTTTCGATAAAACAAACAGAGCGATTATAGCAGGTGACGCGCTCTACTAGGTAAAACTAACGTCGATAGAGAGTTCCATCAGGCATTTTTGCACCGTTAAGATTTGCTTGCCTCAAGTCTGCACCACTCAGGTTAGCTTGCTGTAGGTTGCTACCAGTAAAGTTTGCTTTTTGTAAGTCAACCCCACTTAAGTCTACTGCACTCAACTTGTTTGCTAGTAAATTTAGTAAGTCTTGACTATTTAGGGTGGAACTTCGCCATAAAGCGCTGTTATTTAGATGTAGCTGAATTAACCCTAGTAATTGGTCCTTACTAAGATTTACCTGATTAGGAGCGCTTTTGATTAAGTTAATTAAATCATGCTGATTTAGCTTAGAATTGACTAGCTTCTGTACGTCTTGCTGGCTGAAGTCAACTTTATTCCAGTCTAACCCGCTGAAATCCAAGTTACTAGGGTCAGCTTTGATAAAATTGCCCTACCTCCTCACTGGCTGAAATCCCTGCACAAAACTCACCCAGCGTGGTACTTTATCACCTGTAATATCTAGGATGGGAATGTTGAAACTTCTGACAGCGGGGCGACCGACTTCACCACCCGAAAAACTCACATTCGTAGGTTCCGATTTACCTAAACCATAGGCACTAACTATTTGATTAGCAAGTCGGCAGGTTATTTCAAAACTTCCCATATTAATCGTGCCACCTCCAGCCTCGTAATTCCATGTAATACCGGGTGTTAAAGTCCCCTCCTGACACATAAAGTGAGTGACTTCAAACATTTTAGCAATGTGAACATCATATCGCCTTAAGCGTCCTCCATAGGCCGATGCTGTGGTATCATTTTCTGGTACTACAATCGATCCAAATCCTTCGTCAAAACCAAGCTTCATCGGTAGTGCCGTGGAACTTGTGAGCGGTTGACTCGCTTGAGGTTGTACGCGAGTCGGTGACATCTGTATTGGTTTGACAAATTGACTATTAGCGCGAATAAAACAACCTTGCGCCCCACCAGCAGTGTAGTTTTTTCCTACAAAAAGCCACGGTAAACCCCTGGTATCAAGGAAAGTAACACCAGCATTACCAGGAAAGCTTTCAAAACGCTGTCCCTGTTTTAAAACAACAACTACAGACCAATTAAAAACATCAAAGGGAGTGCGGTTGTCAACACGCATAAATTCTTCAAAAGAAGAGTTCATACGACAATTTAACCCCTTTGGGTCTGGGTCTACTACTTCCCAATAAGTATGATAATATCTTCCCGTATAATCCCCTTGATTATTAGGAATTGGTAGAGGTGCAGTAGAACCCAGTTTAGCTGTTCCTAATACCAGACAAGTTGCCAGAGTAATGGTTTTTAATTCTTTTAACATGGATATCACTTTTAAAACACTATATTGAGCATAGTATTTAAGGATTTTATGATACATTAACTCTATCATACTTTAGTATTAAAAACTATAGCTCCGACTTAAACTTGGCCTTAGCCGCTCGCAGTTTTTCCCAAGCAGCTTCCGTTCCGGGTCTTGGTGGCTGGGCGGCAATTCGAGCAATGAGATCGCGATTTTTTTCTTCGTAGTACAGCCGCAGTTCTTCAGCTTCCTTAAGAACCATTTGATACTCAGCTTCAACATCAGCGCGATTTGCCTCAATATAAGCTAAAGCTGCGTTAATTTGTTCCTCTGTAAGATCGAACAATCCTCTGATAAACTTAGGCGAATATTGAGCCGTCACATAGTCCATGATGTCGTAGATAGTGATGCGCGTACCTGCGATCGCTAGTCCTCTTTCTGTACGGATGATAGCTGTTTGTTCGTTAGGTATGCTTGTCATCTTTATAGCCTCCTAGAAGTTATCTCTATATTACTAGCTGATTAATTGCCAGCCCTAGATGTGCTATCGCTAGAGTGGTATTCGCCAATAGCCGATCAATATGATGCGGTGAATTCTTTTATGCAATTGATGTAGAAATTGAGAAGAGTGCAGCACAAGCATTGTTAACTTTCATTAGAAGTGTCACCCGATCGCCCTTGAAAACTAATGCGGCGGTAGACTTCAGACATCGGAAGTTCTATATTTAAACTGTGCAGGACGATCGCCCGATCGAGCCGATCGCAAACTTGCCATTGCCAACGATCGCTACTTGGGCGATCGCCATTATAATATTGTTCAATGTAGGGTTCAGCTTGACTAACCAGCAAATATTCACAAAAACTAGCAAGAGAGCGATATTTTCGGAACTTTTCACCTCGATCGTAGCCTTCAGTAGAGGGCGAAAGAACCTCAACAATCAATAAAGGATTGAGAATTTCATCCGTGCGATCGCCCTTGAATTCCGGTTCACCATTAATGACCATCAAATCAGCATAGGTTCCGCACCGATGTTCTGGAATCCAAACCCGCAAATCGCTGTTATACAAGCGAAAATCGGTGTCTCTCAACAAAAAACCCAAGTAAATTAACAAGTTACAGGCGATCGCGCTGTGGACTTCTGAACCTCCTGGCCTAGCGATAATCTCTCCGTTACAGTATTCGTGACGTTCTTCGGCTGTTTCCTCGATCGCCCGGTATTCATCTGGAGTCAAGCGAGTCTTTGTCCCATCTGGAAGATTTGGCGGGTTGGTTTGAGTTATAACCACGATCGCACCTCCTAAATAATTAGACTTTAAATAATTATGGCTGACAGCTAGATAATTGTCTCAACCCAGAGGCGTTTTCTGGATTACCTTCAAATTCCATAAAAAACTCTCCATCCCTTTTTCTGCTTCTGCTTCACAACCGCTAAATTCTCGCTTTCCTTTTATTTTTAACACTCAATTGCTTAGTAAGCGATGTATAATAATGCAAAGCAAAAAGCAGATTAATTCCAAAAAACACCAAAGTTAAAACAAATGTAAAAAACGACATAAACGACAGCCGGGAAGTCATCGTAAACATCGCCAAAATGATTGAGCAAAGCCCAAAACCGGAAGCAAAAGAACTTAAAAGTAGCAACCGCACCTTAGACATAGTTTAATTTAAAGATTATCAGTAAAATACACTCTTGGCATCTACAGAGGAGTGCCAAATGATACTTATTACTATATAGCGGAATTGCTCAGTTCCGCCAAGGGCAAAACGACTGCTTTCCTAAAAAGGTTTGAATTATAGAGCAAAATACAGCCCGCGCTCTTGTAAACTCCTGTTACTCGACTTAATATCAATCAAAGGAATTCCCCAGCCTCTGCGAGCATTCCACCTTTCGCCGTACAGTCACCGCAGCCGCAATCCCGCTGACAGCAAAGTATTCGCTTCCAAAACCGCGCTTTCCCTGGGATTCCAAACATTGCCCAAATCCACAAACGCCGTCACCTGCAAAACTCCTTGGTTGTCGCGGGTGCGCTTGCATCGGATACCGCAACTCGGCTGAATCACAAATCCCGCTATCGGCCAGCAAAGCCTCCTGACGGTAGCCCCGCAATGTGTCTGAGTCCCCTATACCGAATGGTTCGATCGACAAAAGCTCTGCCCCAGCCAATTTCACATCCGATCGCACCACCAGCAGCCTCTCAGGAACCAACAACCGCACGTACTGCAATTGACCCCGCCAAATCAAAAATCGACTGTCAGGGCTGCTGCTGCTCACCGTAGCGCCAAATGCTGCCACTCCCTGACAGAACTGCGATCGCGCCGCCAAGACATCTCTCTCCCCTTTGAGTAAAATCCTGAAACAGCCTCAGCACCGCAACCCGATTTCTGCCCCGATTATCTGCTTCCGGCGACAGCGGAAAATCCTTTCCCAGCAAAGATGTATCGCTTTCTCGCCTGCAGGTACCAATACCGATCGCGATTTCTCTTCTCGGATTTTGCACGATCGGCTCGCGGTAAGTCAACTGCCAACTACTTCAAATCGATCGACTTTTATCGTACCCGGAATCTTAGCAATTCTGGAGGCTGTGTCGGCGCGGGAACAGCAGGCGGCAAAAGCTGTTCGGTTGAAAGCAAGAGCGCTGGTGGCGCGGGTTACGGGAGACGAGGCGGATTTGGCAGCCGCGGGTTGGGAATCGGCAATTCGTGTCTGTTTTCTCCTCGGTTCGGCAATTGAGGGAGAGTTTCTGGGGCCTCACTTTGGGTCAATTGATCGAACTCCGGGATGCTATTTTCTTGCTCTTTACTGTCTCTATTTAATTCTGAACCTGAGTATAAATCACGAAGCCGATCGCGATCGTCTGCTGTTTCTTGATCTAGTTTGAATTGAGACGGTAAATTCTCCTGCACAATTGGCGCTTGCACCCCTGAGTCGGTAGCAACCATCGACGCGCCAAGACTTAGAGCTGATAGCAGTGCGGGGCAAATAGCTGCAATTGAAAAACCAAGTGCTAATGCCTTGAAAAACTTGATTTTACAAAAGCCTCTAGAAAATTGCACGGGCATGACAGATTAGCCATATTTGATAGTTATTTACACTTACGATCGGGCGCAGCCGACGCAATTGCAAGGAATAAAATTACTCTATCACTTTTTAAACAATTAATTCCTTAACTCAATATAAAGATAGTTGACAGCAACTCTAGTTTGTGTACTTCACAATTACTGAAAAAACTCTAACCGAAAGCATCCAGGATACCCGCCACGTGATTCATCCGTCCAGAAATAAAAAACCTGTATCCGATGAAACTTGCCCCCGGAATTTATCCGTGGGGCCAATTCTAAAATCTAAAATCTAAAATCTAAAATCTAAAATCTAAAATCTAAAATCGATTGACCTCCCAAGCTAGCCCTCTTGCAAGGAATAAAATTACTCTATCACTTTTTAAACACTTAATTCCTTAAATCAATATAAATATAGTTGACATAATTCATAATCTGTGCATAGGAGAATTTGTCAAAAAAACTCCGACCTCCCAAGCTAGTCCTGTAGGTCGGCGGAGCATTCTATCAAACCTGCGATCTGAGAAATAAGTAAATTTTGATAGAGATTACTACATTTTATTGAGCTGCGATCGCAATTCTTCCAACTCAGCATCAATCACCGGGCTCGACTCCGAGCTACTAGCTGCTGCCGTTTTACCCGCTGCAGGCAATTGACCTTGAGACACAGAACCCCCGGTAAGTTGAGCTTTCATCTGAGCCAACTCGTCGTCAACATCGCCGCCGCTTTCGAGCAAGCGGAACTGTTCCTCTAAATTGCTGCCGCCGGCCGCCAGTTCTGCCGAAGCTCCCGCGCGAGCTTCTATCTGCAAAACTTTTTCTTCCATGCGATCGAAAGCCGCCATTGAACTGCCAGTATTCAGGGAGCCAATGGAATTGTTGAGCTGTTCCTGAGCTTTAGCAGCGGATATCCTCGCTTTGAGCATATCCTTCTTAGTCTTAGCTTCGGAAATTTTGCTCTCCAAACCGATCAAGTTGCGCTTGAGACTTTCCACCTGAGCCGATTGCTGATCCAGACTGGCTTTCAGCGTAGCCGCCGTTTCAGCGTGAGACTTTTTGCGAACTAGCGCTTCCCTGGCCAAAGTCTCGTCTCCTTTTTGCAGGGCTAGCTGAGCGCGCTGCTGCCACTGGTTAGACTGAGATTCAGCTTGATTGTACTGAGTCTGGGTACGCTTTTGAGTGGCGATCGCGCTGGCAACGGCCTGACGCAACTGCACCAAGTCTTCCTGCATATCCGTAACAGACTGTTCTAAAATCTTTTCCGGGTCTTCAGCTTTGTTGACCAGATCGTTAAGATTGGCTTTGACGACTCGGCTAATGCGGTCAAATAATCCCATAATGCTATTTTTCCTGGGTGAGGTGTACGAAGTAGGCGGAAAGCAGGCTTGATAGCCCTAGCCCGCAGTTGTGAAATTCACTCTTGTCAGATTTTTAGTGCGTTTTAGTTTTTGGCAATTTTTGCAGACAGATAAATCCAGTTTAAAGGGATCGAGTAATGTGATGCAGGCAAGCTTATTCATGCACATATCTATTGAGTTTAACTTCGATCCGGGAATTCCCCAACAGGCTTCGAGCCATCTCTAGCTAGGCGGTTGAGAAGTTTTTGCTCGTCGAGACTCTTGTTCTGTTGCCTGGGGTTTAGGATGCGGGCGGCTCGCTCGACGGCAATTTGGGTGTATTGTTGCCCGGAAGCATTTGTGCTTTCATCGCCGCCAACTCGGTATCCACATCGTCGGCACCTTCGAGAGAGAGAAACTTCTTTTCTAAATCATTAGTTCCGAGTTCTGCGATTGCTTCGGAGCGAGCTTCTAGCTGCATGACTTTCTCTTCCATCCGTTCAAACGCGCTCAAAGTGCTGCCGGGACTGAGATTGCCCATCATTTCTTGAAGCCTTTCCGACGATGCAGCCGATCGAGCTCGGGCAATGTACATATCTTTTTTAGATTTTGCCTCAGAAATTT
Source organism: Microcoleus sp. SVA1B4 (assembly GCF_036700545.1). Classification (NCBI taxonomy): domain Bacteria; kingdom Bacillati; phylum Cyanobacteriota; class Cyanophyceae; order Oscillatoriales; family Microcoleaceae; genus Microcoleus; species Microcoleus sp. SVA1B4. The sequence goes on along the minus strand of NZ_JAUBPB010000094.1, from coordinate 11,436 downwards.
TACTTTCGAGCGCCCGCATATTTTCTTTAAGTTTACTCACAACAGCGTTCTGTTGTCCGAGACTGGCTTTCATCGCCGTTGCCGTTTCTTGATAAGATTTCTTGCGGGTCAGAGCTTCCCGCGCCAAATTTTCCTCGCCTTTTTGCAAAGCTAGCTGCGCCCGCTGATGCCATTCTGCTGCTGTAGACTCAGCTTGGGAGCACTGGCGTTCAGTGCGTTTTTGAGCTGCAATCGCTCCCGCCACAGCTTGTCTGAGCTGCACTAAATCTTCCTGCATATCCATTACAGCCTGTTCCAGAATTTTTTCTGGGTCTTCTGCAGCGCCGACCAAACTGTTAATATTGGCTCGAATCACTCGCCATAGGCGATCGAATAATCCCATTTTGCCAGTCTCCCAATTTTCAACTTTAGAATTAAGACAGAGAAATCAGAATTAAAAACTAAAAATGAAAACTCATCAATCGTCTTTTTAATTTTTAATTGTGAAATTTTAATTCCCTCTAAGTTAGGTCGTCATGATTATTTTTAAGATGGGTAGGCCGCGAGCATTACCCATCAAAACTGAGCAAATGTTGGGTGAAGCGAAACGGAGGGTTCGTGCCTCGGCCCAACCTACTCCCCGATCATTAGTTTAATTGTCTTTGCCTAATTTAGGGCTGATAGTATTGTGGCTTCACCCCTTTTTCTTGGAGTTCTTTCACCAAACGTTCTGCTGAGGCAGGATCGTTCAAAGCCCCCATTTGGATCTTGACACCCTTTGAGAAGTTCCGCACGTAGGCATCGGGAACTGCGGTTCTGGCTTGCTGCAGCGATTGTTCGTCTGTGTAATCGGTGACAACGTAATAGAAACCGTCTGCAGCCCGTGCAGGTCTTCCCAGCGGGGATGTGGCGGCTGGGGATGCGGCGGCTGGGGATGCTGTCGCCGGGGATGTGGCTGCAGGCTGGGCTGGGGAGGGTGTTGGAGGCAGTGTCGGCAGTGTCGGCACAGGCTGGGCGGCGCTGGGGCTGGGAGTGGGAAGCAATGCCGTACTCAGATTGTTGAGTCCTTGTTCCCTGCCTCTGGCCGGGTTCCCGTCTTCTGTAGGAATCGGCACAGCCCCGCTGGGGCCCGGAGGCGCTGGCGGAGTTGGCGGGATTGATGCTTTTGGTGACGGGGAAGGAATCGGGCTGACTGTCGGCTGGACATTGCTGAGAGTGCTCAAATCTAGCTCGACAAATTCCTTGGATACCAGATTTGGAGCTTTCGGCAGTTCCTTGGTGCTGGTATCTGAGATGGCAGTAGAGGCGGGACTGTCGCTTGAAGAGGGTGCGTTGCGATCGAGCAAACGGTTCAGGCCGGCCATCTTAACTAGATTTGACGGGTACATGACTGCGTAGCCCAAAGCTGTGCATGACAGCAAAAACAGCAGCATCGAACTCAGCCCCAAGGGAGTTAACAAACTGGCGGCTAAACTGCGTTCTACCGTAGGCTCAGCTTTTGACTCGTCCAAACTTTCGATCAGTTTTTCGCTTGATTCGAGATACTTGTTGGGTGCCAAGGCACTGCTAGATAATTTTGTGCCGCCCCTGGTAGTTGCTAGCGGGGCATCGCCCTGAGTGCCGGCAAGGGATAGGGGCAGCGATAGGGGCTGCTGGGTTTCCTCCGCAGTCTCTGGCGGCAAATTTTGGGCTAGCTGTTGCTCGGTTGTGGCTGTTTGCTTGCCGGTACGAACTGAGGGCGACACCCACTGTTCTGCCCGCCGCCGGTGCCTTCTGTATGTTGTCAGTTCTGCTTCTAGATTTACATCTAGACTCCCCAGGACTGCTTGCAAAGCAGGGTTGATTGGGGTTGAAGAGGATTGATGATTTGGGGATTCAACCGAAGAACGCTTACTCATTAGCAAAACTCCTACCGCCTCTGAATTAATTTTAATATGTTGATTGTAGAGATAAACATGAAGGTTGAAAACTTGCCTATTTTAGGATTAGCTACTTTTGGCGTCAATGCAACAGGGGCCCGATCGCCGGCAGCTATTTTTCATTTTCATTGGAAAACTTAATTCTTGCTCTTTCCCGGAGGGTGCTTACCGACACTCTCAGCCAATTTTTGTATCCTGAGCTACCGCTTGTTTGTAACCTCTCATACTCGTTGGGCATTTGTACTTTTTCTTGATCCCTAACGGCTTTATAAACTTTTAACCTATGTTTTTACCTATACAATGAGCAACGACCGAGCTAATTGTTTCTATATATAACGAGATTATAAATAAATTATAAAATTTAATTCTGGTTCGGGGATCGCTAAAACCCAGACAGCATAAAGGTTGGGATGCTCTAAAACCTGCTAGCTCTACAAAGGAGAATTAGAGATGAAAATGATTTCCCTAAGAACTTTTATGCAAACCTCCTTAACTTCACCTTTAACTTCAGCTTGTGGTCACTGCCGTCACTATACCCCTGAAGGCAGACGCGGGGGTGTTTGCGCTTTACTAGGCGGCCCGGTTCAAAGTCAGTGGAAAGCTTGTGCTTTAGCGGTTTCGCCTTTTAGGTCATCTTGGGAAAACATAGAAGAAATTGGACTGTGGCAAGAATCGACTCTGACGCTGCAGGATGCCACTGTCACTCTTTCCGATCGCCATGCCGGCCAGCTTACAGGCACAACCTTAACCGAAAAATCCGCTGCAGCATTCTCGGTCTAGTTAGTCTGCAGCAGGACAGCTCATACCATTTTCGATTGTCAATTTTCGATTGGGGAATCACTGATGACTATCATGGTTTGGATCTGGCAAAGCAGTTTCATTCTTTTTGGGAACTGGTATCCATACTGACACTTTTGGACGATCGCGTGCATTTGGCTTTACTAACTCATAAAAATCAGCAGCATCTACTTTAATATGAGCGCTTGACACTCCCTGACCTAAAGGACAGGGATTCTTAATTCAGCGACTGACCTTAAAATGTTGCGTCCTTTCGGCAATACTCAAACTTTTTAACCGTAGAAAGCCTACCAATTAACGAGCCCGATTCGCAGTCACCCCAGAGGGTCTATCTCCAAAAGCGTACTAGGATATTCACCTAGAGTTCGGGTATGCCCTACCCTACTTAACAAGACTAAATAGTTTGTTTCTCTGGTTAAAGGAACTGTGTTAAGCCCCTAGCTGTTTATAGAGTTTTCGCCGCTCTTTGTCCCCCGGTTTACGCGCCAAAGTGTGTCGTTAACTGTTTTTATACACGATGGCGAAGGAGTTTAACCTTGACTACTCTAGTATACTAGAAATTGCCTCACTTTTAGGAAGGGATTTAAGAAATTAAAGCCGTCCTAGAAGGACAGGGTTTTAGACCCCATTTCGTTGATAAAAAAAACTGATTTCTCCATCCAGCTATGGCAGCCAAGGATATTGACTAAAATCAGGTTGCCGTTTTTCTAAAAAGGCTTGTTTGCCTTCGGCGCCTTCTTCGGTCATATAGTACAGCAAAGTGGCATTTCCCGCCAGTTCTTGCAAACCGGCTTGACCGTCGCAGTCGGCATTAAAAGCGGATTTCAAGCAGCGAATCGCGATCGGACTTTTTTCGAGAATTTCTGCAGCCCACTGCATCCCTTCTATTTCTAGTTGTTCGACGGGTACGACGCAGTTGACTAAACCCATTTCTAGGGCTTGCTGCGCGCTGTACTGGCGACACAAAAACCAAATTTCTCTGGCTTTTTTCTGGCCGACTACTCTGGCGAGATAGCTAGCTCCGAAACCACCGTCGAAACTGCCGACTTTGGGGCCGGTCTGTCCGAAAATAGCATTGTCAGCAGCGATCGTCAAGTCGCAAATTAAGTGCAGAACGTGACCCCCTCCAATTGCGTAGCCTGCAACTAAAGCAATTACAACTTTGGGCATAGATCGAATCAACTTCTGCAAGTCGAGCACGTTCAACCGGGGTATGCCACCTTCGTCTACATATCCCGCCGAACCCCGCACGCTTTGGTCGCCGCCGGCGCAAAAGGCGTATTTGCCGTCTGTATGAGGCCCCGCACCGGTGAAAAGGACAACGCCGATTTTTGTGTCTTCGCGGGCATCAGTAAAGGCATCGCACAGTTCCAGCACGGTTTTGGGACGGAAAGCGTTCCGTTTGTGAGGTCGATTGATGGTTATTTTGGCGGTGCCGCCACTTTTGTGATATAGAATGTCTTCGTAGGTTTTGGCGGTTTGCCATTCAATTTGCATAATTAATCAATTTTAGATTTGAGACCGAGCTCGGTCTATCAAGACAGCGACAAGTCGCTTTTAGATTTTAGAGGGATTCGGTCCAATGGGATACAAGGGTCGATCGACTCTTGCCCAAAAAATAAAGCGGGACTTAGGCAGAAACCAGGTTTTTGAGCAACATACGCCGTGCAGCGCTCTTGATAGGGGTTAAACAACCCGGTTTTTGAGGGTAAGGTAAGAGCGCCCAAGTCCCATCTCAATTGGATAAAAGCGTCAAATCCTCGAAATCCTCTCTCACTACTTTTACTGCCCAAAAATTTATAGGCGCTGGATTATTGGCGGAGTAAAATACTCAGCAAGTGCTTTGCTGCTTTGCCAAATACCGGATCGCGGGACTCGAATTCGCTGGGATCGAGTAAAGCTTGAACTTCGGCAAAAGCTTGTGAGTCGAGGGTTCCTTCTTTAGTAAATAAAGTGTCTATGACTGCAATGTGTCTGGAGTCGAGGCCGAGCCGATTTGCGATCGACTGTAAGTACATTTGCTCCCGCATATCGATGTGTCCGTCGGCTGCTGACATTTCGTAGCCGGAACCGATGAGCAACAGTTTTTCTGATTCTGAGAACAAAGCTGTCAGGGTTAGCAATTCCGTGGGGTTGAAGTAAACCTGCTGTTTGGAGACTCCTTTGACAAGGCGCTGAATTAGTTCTACCCGATCGCGGTCGCCGCTAGCAAAGGCTTTGAGGGTCTTTTGCAGCCGTTCTTCTTCTTCAACTGCGATCGTCCTGTCAATAATCATCACTCCGCGCAGGATGGAAATCAGAGCAGTCAGAAACACTACCAAAGGAGTGATATCTTGTTCGCGCAGCTTTTGCCGACTAATGCGGCACAACAGCTCAACAATTTCAGTGGTAATCGTAGTGGTGTCCATAATTAAAGACTCTCGATTAAGCTGTAATGTAACTTTATTTATCGATCTTAAGTTTTTCTGTTACTTAGGTATGACGTGAATTATAAAGCTGAGCCGTTGTCTATTAGTGAGACTACTTATTTTATTCACAAACGCTGGATGACTAGGGCTGTGGAACTGGCGCAAGCAGCGGGTGATGCTGGTGAAGTACCTGTGGGTGCTGCCATTGTTGACGGTACTGGCAAATTGATTGCCGAAGCGCAAAATCGGCGAGAGCGAGATTGCGATCCGACTGCTCACGCTGAAATCTTGGCTTTGCGCGCGGCAGGCAAAGTTTTGCAAGACTGGCATCTCAACCAATGCACGCTCTACGTAACGCTGGAGCCTTGCCCGATGTGCGCGGGTGCGATCGTCCAAGCTCGGATTGGTTTGCTGGTATACGGAGCAGATGACCCGAAAACTGGCACGATTCGGACTGCCGCTAATATTCCCGATAGCGCGCATTCGTGTCACCGCTTAGAGGTGCTCGGCGGTATTATGGAGTCTGTTTGCCGCGATCAGTTGCTTTCTTGGTTTGAAGCGCGCCGGAAAAATTAACAGGTAAAATTTTTTACTCTCTTCGGGGCGATGTTTAATTGAAATTGATCCTTTAACTGAAATAATAGATCCGTAATTGCCCGATCAAGCTTTCCAGGCGGCCGACTGCTCTGCATTAGTGCTGTCCGGTTGGCTGAGGTTTTACCTGTGACAGATTATCTCTTGCGGGCGCGATCGCTCGATCGGCACAAGGCCAATAGCAAAACTGTCCCGATCCAAAAACTAAAGATTTGACCAACACCTTACTTTAGACTTTATATCTCGATCAAGCAGTCCAGTAAATCATCTCTAGTGAAGCCAATGCCTGCCAAGGTAGCATCTAATACCTCTCGCGTTTCTCCTTGGTTAACCTCCTTGCTCTATCCGCTAGGTCACTATGTTGTCCTACCGTTTCATTTTGGCAAGATTGAGATAACCGGACAGGAGCACTTGCCGAAAGACGGGCCTGTCATCTTAGCCCCTACGCACCGCTCCCGGTGGGATGCCCTGATGATGCCCTATTCAACGGGACAGAAGGTGACTGGACGCGATTTGCGGTTTATGGTAACTGCTGATGAGGTCAAAGGACTGCAAGGTTGGTTCATCAGACATTTGGGGGGGTTTGCTGTGGATCTCAAGCATCCGGCAATTGGCAGTCTCCGTTATGGGGTGGAATTACTCCTCGACAAGGAAATGTTGGTGATTTTTCCCGAAGGCGGTATTTTTCAGGATGGCGAAGTTCATCCGATTAAGCCGGGATTGGCGCGTTTGGCAATGCAAGCAGAGTTGAGCAAACCGGGTTTGGGGGTGAAAATTGTACCGATGAGTATCCGCTATCGCCCGCGGATTCCTCAATGGGGTGCTCAGGTAAAAATTGCGATCGGTTCTCCGATTTCCGTGGCGGATTATGCCCATGGTGGCGGTGGTAAAAAAGAAGCACGATTGTTGACAGCCGATCTCGAAATGGCTCTTAAAAAGCTTGATGAAAGTTGAGAAGGAAGAAGGTTCGGCAACGGATTTTGTAACGGATGTAAAGGATAGAAGGAAGAAGGAAGTTCGGCAACGGATTTTGTAACGGATGTAACGGATGTAAAGGATAGAAGGAAGAAGGAAGAAGGAAGAAGGAAGAAGGAATTATGATATAATGTTTTCCGGTGCTGTGGAGAGATGCAGCACTTATTTCGCTGCTTTGTTATGTCTGTATTAAGTGTGAGCATTAATGGATTGTGCTTTGAACTTTAAGCCGGGTCAAATTGTCAGTTTAGAATGTGGAGATGCGTGCCTGCATTCAGAGGTGATCCAAGTGGTTGAGGCACGTCAAATTTGTTGGGTGCGCCCTTTGATGTTAGTTGTGTCGGCGTCGGGGAAGGATTTATCGGCAGAATACACTTTATCCGATTTGCGAGATGGTGCTGATTTGCTTTGGCCGCTGAGCTTGTTTCGGGAGGCTTTTGATACTGAGGTAATTTCACTGTTGACTGAGTTGCACTCTCTGGATGCTGATAAAAAGGATGGTGCGATCGCATCTCGGCAACTTAGAGATTTTGTCGATCGAGTTTGGGAAGCTTTTCCGAGTGCTTTTCATTAATCAGATATCTGGCGTTTTGTCTATTAGTCCGCCAGGGGTTGAAAACCCCTGTCTAATAGCTAAAGTCCTCTTGGATAGAAGTAATACCCTCTTGATTCTTCAGTCCGCTTGGAGTGGACTTCGTTTGTCTAGAAGCGATTTCACTCGCCCGATTTTCTTTTCGCTTTTCGCGGACTATTCTACTAAAATACCGCGTGTGAAAGTTCTTCCGGGTTGAGATTATTGTGAATAACTTTACCGTCGCGGAACCAGACAACGCGGCGAGTTTGACGCGCTACTTCGGGTTCGTGCGTTACCATCACAACAGTCATGCCGCTTTCGTTGAATTCTGTAAAAATATCCATTACTTCTTGAGTAGTTTTTGTATCCAATGCACCTGTAGGTTCATCAGCCAGCAACAACACGGGACGGTTGACAATAGCCCTGGCGATGGCTACCCGCTGCTGCTGTCCTCCTGATAGTTGATTTGGTCTGTTTTGCAGCCGACTTTCCAGCCCTACTTTTGTTAAAGCGTCTACTCCCCGTTCCCGTCTTTCTGCTGCGGGAATGCCGGCATAAACCATCGGTAACATGACATTTTCTAAGGCGGTCAATTGAGGCAACAGGTGAAATTGTTGGAAGACAAAACCTAATTTTAGATTGCGAATTCCGGCTAATTCTGATTCGGGCATTTGGGCGACATCTACGCCGTCTAAGTAGTAACTGCCGCTCGTAGGTCGATCGAGACAGCCGATAATATTCATAGCTGTAGATTTGCCCGATCCCGATGCGCCCATAATCGAGCAATATTCTCCTTGTCTTACGGTCAAGCTGACGCCGTTTAAGGCGCGAACTTCCAGGTCGCCAATCCCGTAAACTTTTGTTACCTCTTCCAGACCGACAACAACGGGCTTTGAGAGGACTTGCGGGTCGAGGTCTTGGTATGTATCGGTTTGTAGTTCAGGCATTTTTTTCTGTGCGATCGACACAACTAACTACTAACTTAACACTTCTTATCGGTTTTGGCGGCGGTCGTGGCGATCGTTTGGACGCTAATTTTAGTATCAGGCGTCAATCGATTTTAGATTTTAGATTTTAGATTTTAGATTGAAGCATTGACAAGGCCCAAAAACGGATACAAGCTCCCGACTTAAGTCGTGGAAAGATAAAAATTTTAGACCCTAGTTCAAGCTCCCAGATTTATCTGTGGGGTAAATCTAAAATCTAAAATCTAAAATCGACTGACTTGCGCGAGATAAATTAGGGGGGAAAGTTTCATCGGATACAGGTTTTTTATCTCTGGGTTCTGAGTCTCCGAAGGAATGAATCTAGGGGCTTGTATTCTGGATGCTTTCGGTCATTGCAAATGCACCGGAGTAGAGTGAACCAATCCCGAAGAATGGAGATTGCTTCGCGACTTTAAACAAGTGGGACAAATTGTAATTATGGAACTTACACAAAGGTGGTGAGAAACCTGGTTTTTTCACGAACATCATTCGCTACAGCGCGCATAAACCATAAATAACCCGGTTTATGTGGTCTTGATGCGTAAGCCCTAAATTCAACAATAGAGCTCTTGCAAAAATGCTGAGACCCCTTCCCAACCCTCCCCGAAGTCGCGGGGAGGGAGCCTAATTTTTCTTGCTTCCCCCCTTAGCAAGGGGGGACTGAGGGGGGTGTTTTTGACCTTTGCAAGAGGTCTAATTTGTCGCTTAAATGCTCTCAGGATCGATGTTCAATTCGCGCAGTTTTGCTGCCAAACGTTCGGCTCTTTGAGCTTCTTGTTCGGCACGCTGGCGGTTTAATTCCCCCTGTTCCTCCAATTCCGCATAGGAAAGAAACCTTTGTCCATCGGGTCGATAAATTTCTAACCCAGCTTCGCCCAACTCAAATCGTACTCCCAATCTCGGACTTACCCAGCCCTCCATCGGCTCAATTATTTCTAAGTTTCCTTCAATTCTTTGCCAACCGCTCAAATCGTTGCTTTCGGGATCGTAAAGGTAATATTCATCGACTCCATAGCGATTGTAAAATGAAAGTTTTTTGTACATCTTGGTTTGTCTGTCGTTGTGAGAGCGAATCTCAAAGGCAACTTGGGGAGCAATATTATCTTCGTTAAATTGCAGGTAGGAACGTCGATCGCCTTTTGGTCTGCCAAATATTACCATGACATCCGGTGCTTGAGAAATGTCTGGTCTACCTTCAACTGGATACCACAGTAAATCGGCTGCTACAAACACGTTTGGGTCGTTTTTAAACAGCGATTCGCAACCTTCTTTGATTTTGACGATTAATTTGTATTGAATTGTGCTATCTGCCATTGGTTGACCGTCGCTGCATGGATAAATAATTTGTTCGGTCGTGACTTGCATGGTGGTTGTCTCCGAGAACTATAATTAGCTATTTCCTCATCGGCCGCAGAAAAAAAATTTACATTTTTATATGTTTCTTGTCGATCGCTTGTGCTATACTCTAATAATGGGAGTGTGAGCAATTTTAAAATTAACGCACAGATTCCTATTATTAAATAATACCTCAGTAAGCGCAAAAAGTAAAGTAGTTGACCCCAAAAAAAAACAAAATTTTTTTGAGATATCATTAAGAAAAGTAAAGCGTAAAATTGGTAAGTGGGCGATAAGAAGGTACAGACAATTATGACATACGACTACGACTTGTTTGTGATAGGTGCGGGTTCCGGCGGATTGGCGAGTTCCAAGCGAGCAGCATCCTACGGCGCAAAAGTGGCGATCGCCGAAAATGACTTAGTAGGCGGAACCTGCGTAATTCGCGGCTGTGTCCCCAAAAAACTCATGGTGTACGCCTCCACATTTTCGCACCTTTATGAAGATGCGGTGGGCTACGGTTGGAGTCCAGTAGAAAGCAGCTTTGATTGGGAAAAACTTGTCACCACGGTAGACACAGAAGTGCGGCGGCTGAGCAAACTGCACATCAGCTTCCTCGAAAAAGCCGGAGTCGAATTAATCTCAGGATACGCCAAATTTATTGACCCCCATACCGTCGAAGTTGGTGACAGAAAATATACCGCTGCCAAAATCTTAATAGCAGTCGGCGGAGAAGCGCAAAGAGTCCCAATTGTCGGCATCGAACACGCGATTACCTCTCGCGAAATCTTCCTACTAAAAGAGCAGCCAAAACGGTTGGCAATTTGGGGAGGAGGCTACATCGGCGTCGAATTTGCTTGCATTATGAACGGGTTGGGAAGCCAAGTAACTCAAATCATCCGCCGTGAATTAATTTTGACCGACTTCGACACAGAAATTCGCACCAACGTGCAAGAAGGAATGATTAAGCACGGAATAAACATTTTGACAGAAAGCTCGATCAACCACATTGAGAAAACCCCAGAAGGGTTAAAATTAACTTTGTCGGGAACATCCGAAGGAACGCTAATAGTAGACGCGCTGTTGTGCGCTACCGGGCGCAAACCCAACTTGGAAAAATTGGCTTTAGAAAATGCGGGGGTAGAAATCGATAATTGTGCGATCGCAGTTACCAAAGACAGCCGCACCAGTCAGCCGCACATTTTTGCAGTCGGAGATTGCACCAACCGCATCAATTTAACGCCAATTGCGATCGCCGAAGGCCGCGCTTTTGCAGATACTGAATTTGGTAATAACCCCAGATCGATCAGTCACGAAAATGTTGCATCAGCAGTATTTTCGCAGCCGGAAGCAGCTACAGTTGGCTTAACAGAAGAGGAGGCTAAAGCCAAGTTTCCCGAATCAATTAAGTGCTATACAGCCAAGTTTAGACCCATGTTTCATTCTTTGACAGGTGCAGATGAGAAGACTTTTGTCAAGTTAGTTGTTGAAACTAATACTGACAGAGTTTTGGGTGTGCACATGGTTGGGAAAGACGCGGGCGAGATTATTCAAGGAATGGCGATCGCTGTTAATATGGGAGCTACGAAGAAAGACTTCGACGCGACTATTGGCATTCACCCATCGACTGCTGAAGAGTTTGTGACTCTGCGGTAAAGCGAGGGAAGCAGCCAGGGGTTTAAACCCCTGGCTAATAGCTAAAGTCGGTTAAAACTGAAATCTTGCACCAATCTCAATAAAGGGCTATTGGTGGGGTTGGGGCGGGTTTATTTAACCTATCTGCAACCGGAGAGGCTGTTGGCGAACCCGCCCCTTGTATCTTAAAAGAGTCAGTCAGGCGACCGAGCTGTCACTCAGGCGATCGAGCT